>CAZDSQ010000001.1:0-56764 GCA_964508295.1 uncultured Oscillospiraceae bacterium
ATATGAATGTTAAGATCGGCCCTACACACGCAGGCATTACCGTTGGCGAGGACGGTGCAACCCATCAGTGCAACGAGGATATCGCTCTCATGCGCACGATCCCCGGTATGACAATCATCAACCCTTGCGATGACGTTGAGGCTAAAAAGGCTGTTTTTGCCGCTTATAAGCACGAGGGGCCTGTTTATATGAGATTTGGCAGACTTGCTGTTCCCGTTGTAAATGACGAGGATTACGAGTTTGAAATCGGTAAAGGCGTAACTCTTAGAGAGGGAACCGACGTTACAATTATCGCAACCGGTCTTGAGGTTTCGCAGGCTCTTGAAGCTCACGAAATGCTCAAAGCTGAGGGTATCTCTGCAAGAGTTATCAATATTCACACCATTAAGCCTCTCGACGAGGAAATCGTTGTTAAGGCCGCAAAAGAAACCGGCGCCATCGTTACTGCTGAGGAGCATAGCATAATTGGCGGACTTGGTGAGGCTGTTGCAACAGTTGTTTGCGACAAATGTCCTGTTCCTGTTGTAAAGGTTGGTGTTAAGGATTGCTTCGGCTATTCCGGCCCCGCTGCAAAACTTATCCAGCTCTTTGGTCTTGATGCAGAAACTATTGCAGATAAAGCTAAAGAAGCTATCGCAAAGAAATAAATACAAATTAAAAGTAAAACCGCTCTCTTAAAAAAGAGGGCGGTTTTTATTCCCTATAAAAAGAAAAGCCGCTTTTTAAGCGGCTTTTTGTTGTTTTAGATGTTAAAGAAAGCATCGTGAATAACTCTTGCAGCCTTGTCGCTCTCAGCCTCGTCAATGATAACCGAAACCTTGATTTCGCTCGTGGTAATCATGCTGATGTTTATGTTTGCATCAGCAAGAGCCTCAAACATTTTAGCAGCGATGCCGGGGTTGCTCTGCATACCTGCGCCAACGAGGGATACCTTCGAAATCTTGTCTTTGGTAACAACCTTGGTTGCGCCGAACATATCAAGATTGTCATTGATAACCTGAACAGCGAGGTCAAGATTGTCTTTGTTAACAGTAAAGCTGATATCCTTTGTATTTTCACGGCCTACAGACTGAAGGATAACATCAACATTAACCTTTTTCTGAGCGAGAAGTGAGAACATCTTGAACGCAATACCGGGCTTGTCGGGAAGACCGATAACTGCAACCTTAGCTATATCTTTATCAACTGCAACGCCTCTAACCAACATTTTTTCCATTTTAACGACCTCCTTAACCTTTGTACCGGGTTTTCTTTCTAAACTTGATAAAACTTCGAGTTCAATATTGTGTTTCTTTGCGAGCTCAACAGAACGGTTGTGAAGAACTTGTGCGCCGAGAGAAGCAAGCTCAAGCATCTCATCAAAGGTGATCTCGTCAAGCTTCTTGGCGGTGGGAATCTTTCTGGGGTCTGAAGTATAAATTCCGTCAACGTCGGTGTAGATCTGGCAAAGATCGGCTTTAAGAGCAGTTGCAAGAGCAACGGCGCTTGTATCAGAGCCGCCACGACCGAGAGTGGTTATATCATCATATTTATTAATACCCTGGAAGCCTGCAACGATAACAATATTCTTTTTGAGGATCTCGTTGTGAAGTCTGTCGTTAGTGAATTTAGAAATTCTTGCATTTCCGTAGTTTGAGTCGGTCTTAAGACCAACCTGCCAGCCGGTAAGCGAAATAACAGGGAAGCCCATTCTTTCGATCGTCATAGCTAGAAGCGAGATAGAAATCTGCTCGCCTACAGAAAGAAGAACGTCCATCTCTCTTTTTGAGGGAGAGGGGTTAACCTCTTTTGCTTTCTCAATGAGGTCGTCGGTCGTATCACCTTGAGCAGAAACAACAACCACAACGTCGTTTCCGGCTTTATATGTGTCGGTAATGATTCCGGCAACGTTTCTAAGCTTCTGTGCGTCTGCAACAGAACTTCCTCCGAATTTTTGAACTATAAGTGCCATAGTGAAATCTCCGTTTCCTAATCTAAGATATTATTTAAGCACTCTGAAGAAGGAAAGAACCTCTTCACCATGCTGTTTTAACTCGTTTAATGCGCTTTCAAAAGATGCTTCTTTTATTGACTTGGTTATAAACATAGTCTGCTCGCCGTCATCAAAAACAAGGTCGCCTTCACCAAAAAGGGAAGTAAGACTTGCTTTTGCAGTTTCGGTGCCTTTAACACGCAGACAGAAGGCAAACTCTCCGTCTTTGCGGTCAATAACCTTGTCCTTGCTGCCGTCCTGCCAGAAAACAGGCTCGTCGGTAGGAGCAAAGCGAACGCACTCAATAATGTCAGAAACAACTGCGCTTGCAGTAGGCAGCTTTCCAGCGCCTCTGCCGTAAAAGGCAACCTCTCCAACTGCGTCGCCAACAGCAACAACACCGTTAAATACGTCTTTTATGTTTGAAAGGCGGCTTGTGGGTGCAACCATCATAGGAGCAACTAGAACCTGAAGCTTTCCATTTTCAACACGTTTGCAGTAAGCAATAAGCTTGATTGTATAACCGATTTTGGTGGCTGCAGCAACGTCATCAGATGTTATTTTTGTGATTCCCTCGGTGCAAACGCTCTCGGGATAAATATGCTCGCCCGAAATAAGAGAGGCAAGGATACAGATCTTGCGGCAGGCATCGTGGCCGTCAATGTCAGCAGAGGGATTGCGCTCGGCATATCCAAGCTTTTGTGCGAGGGAAAGAGCATCCTCAAACGACATTTTTTCCTCAAACATCTTTGTAAGAATAAAGTTGGTAGTTCCGTTAACTATACCCGCAACCTGTTCAATGTTGTTTCCAATAAGACACATTCTCAAAGGACGGATAATGGGAATACCGCCGCCGACACTTGCCTCAAACAAGTATAGCACCTTATTTTCTTTTGCAATCTCCAGAAGCTCGGCACCCTTTGTTGCAACAAGCTCTTTGTTAGAGGTTACAACGCTTTTTCCGGCCTCGAGACAACGTTTAGTAAAGTCGTAGGCGGGCTTTATGCCGCCGATAACCTCGGCAACAACGGTAACCTCAGGGTCATTTACTATAATCTCGAAATCGTAAATGAACTTTTCATCAAAGCCGGTTCCTTTGTGCTCAACGATATCGAGTATGTATTTAATGTCAACATCAGGGTTAATTTTCTTTTTAATACTGTCAAGGCTGTTGTAAAAGGCTTCAACAACGCCTGAGCCTACAACACCGTAACCCATTACTGCAATTTTCTGACCTGCCATTTTTGCACTCCGTTTTCTTAATTTTCTACAAATGTCAAATTATAATATATAAAAATATTTTACATTATTTTTAGGCGCATTTCAAGAGCAAAACGCCACTTTTTTGGCATTAAATCGGCAAAAAAGCAAATAATTATTAAATTACGAATAAAATATACAGAATAAAAGGGGAAAGAAGAGAATTTGTATGTACCAAAACGCCTGCAAAACAAAATATCTGCATAAACTTTTTCCTGCCTTTGTGGTGATTGCAGTTGTATTTGCGATAAGGTATTTAGGTGCCTTTCTTTTGCCGTTTGTAATTGGGTTTGCTTTTGCAATGCTTATACGGAGCTTTGTGAAATTTATCGAGGGCGTTACTGGAATGAACTCAAAAATCTCGGCGGGAATCTGTACGACTGTGTGTTATGTTTTGATTTTTTTACTTATTTACTTTATTGTAAGTCTTTTTACCGATGAAATAATCCGCTTTTTTGATAACCTTCCGCAAATTTATGAAAGTAAAATTGTGCCGACAATCAAAAAGATTGAGCAGCTTATTATAGGTTTTGGCGGTAAAAACAGCGAGTTTGAGAAAATGATTACAAGCTTCTTGATGGGTGCAGAAAATGAGCTTTCTGCTTTCTTCAAAACGCTTTCGGGAAATGCCGCCGAAAGTCTTGCAAAACTGCTTTTAAAAATTCCGGACCTGCTTGTAACAATAACGGTAACGATAGTTTCTTCGTTTTTTATTAGCATTGATTATACTGCGATAAACGACTTCTTTTTATCTCAGCTAAAGCCAAAATCAAGAGAAAGATTTACCCAAATAAAAGAGGTGTTTTTTAAGTCAGTAAGTAAAATATGTATTTCGTATTTTCTGATTTTCTTGATAACATTTGCAGAGCTTTCGGCAGGACTGTTTCTCCTAAAGGTTAAACACGCGTTGATAATTTCCTTGGTCATTGCCGTTGCTGATATTTTCCCTGTAATAGGAACCGGAACTATACTTTTACCTTGGGCGATAATTGAAATATTAAACGGTAACAAGCCACTTGCACTTGGAATATTTGTTCTTTTCCTTATTATATCGGTTGTAAGAAATATAATAGAGCCTAAAATTATCGGCAAAAACAGCGGTATCCACCCCGTTGTTACAATGATTGCAATGTATGTTGGTCTTAAACTCGGCGGCGTGATTTGTGCGGTAGTATTGCCGTTTGTGCTCATTGTTTTAAAGGAACTAAACGATAAAAATATCATCACCATCTTCCGCAGAGCATAGGTAGCAAGAAAATAAATCTCCTCATATTATGTATTAGTCAAAATAAAAAATCTTGACTGTTTAAATCAAGATAATGTTGGTAAAACTATTTTTGACAGATGAAAGCTTTCAAAAGGAATTGAAATAAACGGAGTGTGAATACCTTGACTGTAAAAAGAGGAGAAATATATTATGCTGATCTAAGTCCTGTTGTCGGCTCAGAGCAGGGCGGCGTAAGACCTGTACTTATCGTTCAGAATGATGTTGGGAACAAGTTCAGCCCAACAGTTATTGCGGCGGCAATAACAAGCCAGCAGGGCAAAAGTAAGCTGCCTACACATATAGAGATCCAGTCTGTTGGCTGTGGACTTTCAAAGGATTCGGTTGTGCTTCTCGAACAGATAAGAACGATTGATAAAAAGCGTCTTAAGGAAAAAATGGGAGCTCTTGATACAAAATCAATGTATCAGGTCGATAACGCTTTGTCTGTAAGCTTCGGCCTTTCAAACAGCAGTCCTACATAATCTTGGTGGGACAAAAATAAAAGGGTTAATTTGCGATGCGACTATTATGTCGCATCGTTTTTTGTTGAAAAAATTAATATGGTGTGATATACTGTTTATATAATTGCTTTTGGAGGAAAAAGATAGATGGATTGGCTTGAAATAAAGGTTTTTACAAACACAGAGGGAATAGAACATATCGGCGGAATGCTCTTAATGCTTGGAATAAATGGATATTCTGTTGAGGACAAAAATGATTTTGAAGAGTTTCTTACCCAAACAGAGATTTATTGGGATTATGTTGACGAATCTCTTAATAGATTAAAGACCGTTGAAACAACCGTCACATTTTATGTTACTGATGATGCAGAGGGCAGAGAACAGCTTTCTCTTGTTCGCAGCGAGCTTGAAAGAATACGCTCAAATGTCGGTAATTCTCTCGGCAGACTTGAAATGGATATTTCGGGTCTGCAACAATGCGATTGGGAAAACGGCTGGAAAAAGTATTTTAAGCCATTTACGGTAGGAGAAAGCCTTATAATTATTCCGTCGTGGGAACAAATTCCCGATGGAAATACCCGCAAGGTTTTGACTATTGACCCCGGTATGAGCTTTGGCACGGGTCAGCATCACACAACTAAGCTGTGCATAGAAACCTTAGAAAAATGTGTGTTTAACGGGTGTAAAGTATTAGACCTTGGCAGCGGTAGCGGCATTCTTTCGATAGCTTCTTTGCTGCTTGGAGCAAGCTCTGCAACGGCGGTAGATATAGATCACCTTGCAGTTGATGTTTCTAAGGATAACGCGGCTCTTAACGGATTTTACGAGCCTGAATTTACGGCATATCAGGGCGATATTTTAAGCAACAATGATGTCAAGGCAAAAATAAGCGGTAAATATGATATAGTTGTTGCAAATATTGTTGCCGATGTTTTGATTGCATTCGCTCCTGTTTTTAAAGACTATATGCACGAAAACACAAAGCTTGTCTGCTCAGGAATAATCGCCCATAGGCTTGAGGATGTTAAAAATGCGTTAAAGCAAAATGGGTATAATATTATATCTCAAAAAGAAGAATCCGAGTGGTTTGCTGTTGAGCTGAGTTTGTAAAGAGGTTTCTTATGAGTTTTAAAAATGAGTACAGAATAGTAAAAACTAAAAGAAACAAAATAAATCCCTCTTTGATTGTATGGGCAGTTGTAGTTTTACTTATTTCTTTTTTGATCATGGCGGTGCTAGGCGCCTTTTCGGGAGATAATAAAAATGTATCTTCTTTGGCATCTGAGTCAAGCGCTGTAAATGCGATAACGGAAACAAGTTCACAAGAGTCTTCATCAGAGGAATCAACTTCGTCAGAAGTAAGTTCTGCGCATGCTTCAACCTCTTCACAAACACAAACCTCGTCCTCAAAATCCGAAACAAGCAGTAGGACTTCATCTGTTGTAACTTCGTCGGCATCAAACATTACAGCAAAAGTTCCTAACGGAGATTGGCGACTTATTATTGCGAACAAGCAGTATCCGCTTCCCGAAAGCTATGAGGTGAATGTTTCATATGTTTCGGGTAGTTATAGGCTGGATAGCCGCATTGTAGATGCATATAATTCTATGATTGCCGGAGCAAAAGAGGATGGAATAACTCTAAAAATTATTTCGGGCTTCAGAACATACCAAGGACAGACAACCTTGTTCAATAATAAAGTAAACAAGTATCTGAATCAAGGATATTCAAGAGAAAAGGCAACCGAGCTTGCCGCTCAGTATGTTGCCCCGCCGGGAACAAGCGAGCATTTAACCGGGCTTGCGGTCGACCTTATTTCTACAAACTGGTATAGTTATAACAGCGATTTGAATTCTAACTTTGAAAACACAAAAGAATTTGAGTGGCTTTATAACAACTGCGCTGAATATGGCTTTGTTTTGAGGTATCCTAAAGATAAAGAGGCTATTACGGGATATTCCTATGAGCCTTGGCATTACAGATATGTTGGTGTTGAGGCGGCAAAAGAAATTATGAGCAATAAAATTTGCCTTGAAGAGTATGTAGAGCGTTTTAACTAAAAGGAGTAAATGGTGTTTTTATGATCGAGCTTGAAAAGCGCGTGCAGAGATGCCTGCTTGTTGGAGTTGATACAGCAGAATATGACTGTGAAAGCTCGCTTGATGAGCTTAAAATGCTTTGTGAAACTGCTGGCGGCGAAGTCGTTGGCTTTGCGTCGCAAAAATGCGATGCGCCCGATAAAACAACCTGCGTCGGAATAGGAAAACTCAAGGAAATTGCGCTTTTCTGCGATGTGAACGAGGTTGATCTTGTTATCTTTGACCTTGAGCTTTCTGCAGTTCAGCTTAAAAATATTGAAAATGTAATCTCCTGCGCTATAATTGACCGCACTATGCTGATACTCGATATTTTTGCAGGTAGAGCAAATACTGCTGAGGGCAAGCTACAGGTAGAATTAGCACAGCTTAAATACCGTCTGCCGCACCTTTTGGGAAAGGGAAGTGCTCTTTCTCGTCTTGGCGGCGGTATAGGAACGAGAGGCCCCGGTGAAAGCAAGCTGGAAAGTGATAGGCGGCATATCCACCGCCAGATCGATTCGCTTGAAACAGAGCTTGAAAAAGTAAAGAAAAGAAGAGAAACCACACGCCGAGCAAGAAAAGAAAACGAGATAAGCACAGTCGCTCTCGTTGGATACACCAATGTTGGAAAATCTACTATTCTCAACAAATTGACAGGCTCAGATGTTCTTTCTAAGGATATGCTTTTCGCAACCCTTGACCCAACAACCCGAAGCCTGACTCTTGAGAATGGGCAAACAGTTCTTTTGACCGATACGGTTGGCTTTGTCAGCAGACTTCCGCACCAGCTCGTCTCTGCATTTAAATCTACTCTTGAAGAAGCTGTTTACGCCGACCTTATTTTGAATGTCTGTGATATAAGTTCTGAGGACTATGAAAATCAGCTTGCAGTTTCTAACAAGATTCTTTTGGAGCTTGGCTGCGATGAAAATAAAATCATAACAGTCTATAATAAATGCGACAAGCTTATTGGCGGAATAGGCGTTTTGATTGATAACAAATCGGTTGTGATTTCTGCTCATTCAGGTTTTGGGCTGGATAATCTTTTAAAGAGGATAGAGGACGAGCTTTGCAGTACAGTAAAGTTGGATCTCTTGTTTCCTTATGACAAGATGGATCTGATAGCAAAAATAAGAAAAAACGGAAACGTTGTATTACAGGAATACAGCGAAAGCGGCGTTTCGGTTACTGCTTACGTGTCGAAAAAGGAAATATATCTTGTCGAAAAATATATAGTTTAAAAAAATAAAGAAATTTTTAAAAAAGTTGTTCATTTTTTAAAAATTGTGTTATAATGAATTAAAGCAATGTTTTGTTGCTTGTTTTATGTTATCAAAGAGGACAAAAGTATGAAAAATCATTATGATGTTTTAGTTATCGGAACGGGTGCCGCGGGTCTTTACGGTGCGCTTCATATCTCTCCCGAGATGAGTGTTCTTTCTGTCTGTAAGGGTGAGATTTTGCTCAGTAACAGTGACCTTGCTCAAGGCGGTATTGCTGCAGTTACTCTTGATGAGGATAAATATGAGTACCACATCAAAGACACAATGATCGCGGGCGGTTATGCAAATAATCCTGATTCTGTTTATGAGCTTATTATCGAAGGTCCGAAGGATGTTATGAATCTTGCAAGGCTCGGTGTTGAGTTTGATAAAAATGAGGACGGAAGCTATAATATGACCCTTGAGGGCGGACATTCGCTGCCCAGAATTCTTCACCGCAAGGATTCAACAGGTAATGCAATCGTTACAACGCTCTCACAGGTTGTATCTAAGCTTCCTAATGTTACGATTTCTGAAAACACTCAGGCTATAAAACTCGTTAAAGAGGGCGGAGTGTTCTTTGCAACTCTGCTTATCGGCGATGAACAAAGCGTTGTTTCTGCTGACTATGTTCTTATGGCAACTGGCGGAATAGGCAGAGTGTATGAGTATACAACCAATTCTAAGATTGCTACGGGGGACGGAATAGTACTGGCGCATAAGATGGGCGCTGTTGTTGAGAATATGCATTTAATTCAGTTCCATCCTACCGCGTTTGCTCACGAGGATAGGGAAAGACTGCTTATTTCTGAGTCTGTAAGAGGCGAGGGTGCGTATCTACTTAACTGCAATTTTGAGCGCTTTATGCATAATTATGACGATCGTTGTGAGCTTGCTCCGCGTGATGTTGTTTCAAAGTGCATTATGCAGGAAGAAAAGAAAACCGGCAGCAATAAGTTTTATCTTAATATTTCGCACGAGGACCCCGAGTTTGTTATAGACCGTTTCCCGATGCTTTACGAAAAGCTTAAGGCGGAGGGATTTGATATGACGCGCGATAACATTCCTGTTTATCCCTGCCAGCACTATCTTATGGGTGGAATACGTGTTGATCTTAATGGTCAGACCACCATCGAGGACCTTTATGCTGCGGGCGAATGTACCCACAGCGGTGTACACGGAAACAACCGCCTTGCAAGCAATTCGCTTCTTGAGGCTGTTGTTTTTGGCAGAATGGCTGCCCTTGAAATCAATAGGAAGTTTAAGGAAAACGGCAAAAAAGCATCTGTTTCTGAGCCTGCTGATATGATAGAAAAGTGTGGAAATACACCGCTTCCTCACGGCTACAGAACAAAGATAAGACATCTATTGCAAAAGGGCTTTTACGTTGTGCCTGATGTTGAGGCGGCTAAAAACTCTATAAATGAGGTTAAAGAAATCCAAAAGATTTTGGAAAATAAGGATTTTGTGATTTCAAGAGATCTTGTTGAAGCAAGAAATACTGCTATAATTGCCAACATTATTCTTAATGATGTAATAAATGCCAATTCTTAAAGGAGTTTTTAAATGAAATTACCGCAGTTTTATGTTGACGACATTATAAAAAGAGCAATTACTGAGGATATAAACTACCTTGATGCTACGACCGATTATCTTATTGATGAAAATGCAAAAACAACGGCATATTTTGTTTCAAAAGACGAGGGTGTTCTTTGCGGAATTGAAATTGCTATGAGAGTTTTTGAGCTTCTTGATGATAAGGTTGAATATACTCTACATAAAAAAGACGGAGATGCTGTTTCAAAGGGTGATCTGATTGCTGAAATGAGCGGAAACACCGCGGCGCTTTTAAAAGGCGAGAGAACTGCATTAAATCTCCTGCAGCATATGTCTGGTATCGCTACCGCAACAAATCGCTGCGTAAAGCTTGTTGAGGGAACCGGCGCAGCCGTTGCCGAGACAAGAAAGACACTCCCTGGATTACGCGCTCTACAGAAATATGCCGTAACAGTCGGCGGCGGAAAAAATCACCGCTACAATCTCAGCGATGCGGCTATGCTTAAGGATAATCATATTGATGCCTGCGGCTCTATCAAAAACGCCGTTGCTGCTTTCCGCAGCAAGACTGGTCATATGATTAAAATTGAGGTCGAGGTCAGAGATTTTGACGAGCTTAACGAGGCCCTTGATGCTGGCGCTGATGTTATTATGCTCGATAATATGAGCTGCGAGCAGATGACGCAGGCTGTTAAAATCGTTGCAGGCAGAGCTAAGACCGAAGCCTCGGGCAATATAACCCTTAATAATATTGCAGAGGTTGCTAAAACTGGTGTTGACGTTATAAGCCTTGGCGCTTTAACTCACTCGGTAAAAGCCTTTGACATCTCGATGAAAATTAAATAAAACAAAAACCGATAGCATTTTGCTATCGGTTTAATTTTTATATGCCTTTTTTCTTTAAAATACGAATGTCGTTTCCGCAAAATCTTAAATGCTCGTAGCAACCGAGAAGCCTTGAAGCAATTCTGTCGCTATAGCGCTGGGAAATTTCAGAGGGGGTAAGGTTTGCAGTGATAATAGTTGGCTTTTCCTCTAAAATTCGTGTATTTACAATGTTATAGAGCGCTGAAATAGTAAACGAGGTTGTAAATTCAGCCCCCAAATCGTCAATTACGAGCAAATCACAGGATAATATATTTTCAATGCTTTGCTCAGGCCTTTCCTGATTAAAGCGTTGCTTTTCAAGCGAGGTGAAAAGGTCGGGAGCAGACATATAAACGACGTTAAAGTTTTTTTGCTGAACGGTTTTTGCAATGGCAAGGGAAATGTGTGTTTTTCCTATTCCTGTTCCGCCGAAAAGCAAGAGGTTGGGGGAGGAATGTGAAAACTCCTCAGAATACTGCTTGCAGTTTTCAAAAATGCTCTGCATTATGTTGTGGCAGGGAATGTTACCGAGCGTTTCGGGGTAGTATTTTAAATCAAAGGTATCAAAGGGATTTGGCTCTCCTGAACAGATCTCTTTTTCTTTTTCGAGCGAGCCTATAACTTCAATCAAGCACTCGCAGGGCATAGCATCAACAAAGCCGGAATCGTTACACTTTTTGCATGCGTAGTTTATATCAAGAAAATCCTTTGAAAATCCGTTTTGCGAGAGCAGATCTTTTTTTCTTTCAATGAGTGCGTTGTTTCGCTCCTTGATTTTGTTAAGCGAGGTGGTAAAATCGCCTTTGTGACTTAAAACCTCTCTTGAAATCAAAGAGCCTGACAGGGAAAGCTCGCTGTCGATTTCTTTAAGCTCGGGGATCTTATCATAAGCTATTTTTTTGTTTTCTTCAAAAATTCTTATTGCAGATTTTCTGCGGCTGTTTACAATTTCACCCGCCTGCTTTAATAACTCTATAGAATATTTCATTTAAATGTCCTTTCAAGCTTACTTTTTCTTGGAAAGATTGGGAACGGTATAATCTGAAAAACCGTCAAATTCCTGCGCGTCAAAGGTCTTGTTAACAGAGTCACTCTGTCTGTTTTTTTCGTTTTCTTCAACGGCATCTGGAGTCTTAATATCTTTGCCGTACCAGCTCGATAAAATCTTATTTATGTATGGGAAACTGAGTTTAGATGTATTGTCAAGACACATTTCATAAGCTAATTTTAGCATTTCAATGCTAAACTGCCATTTATCAAGCCAGACAGAAACGAACTCTTTTTGCTTTGAGGTTAAGTTTCTATCGTGAATACCAAAAGCAGATTTAACAAGATACTCGTTGTTTTTCTCTGTGATCAAAGCCTTTATGTGATCCTCAACTGCCTTGTGGGTGTCGATGCCTTGGTCTGCCCAGCTATATGCGGTTTTCTCGATAAAGCGCATATTTGCCTTATCAATCGAGATGCAGTATTCAATCAGCATAACGATTATATCGGCGGGCAGTCCTGCATAATCGAACATAGAAACTAAAACCGAAATCTCGCTTTGATTTAAAAATCTGCCAAACAAATGCTCGGTTTCTGAAACAAGCCATTTAAGCTCGTTTGCACTTTCGATCCTTTTGGATAACTCAAAGCCTGAAAGACGAATGGGATCATTTGTTCTGATTTTAATGCTCTTATTTACGGTGATTTCAGCTTCCTTTTTGGGCGTATCGATAGCTTTTTGTACAAGAGACTTGTCTGAAGTAACAGTCTTAGGCGTTTTTGTGATATCTTTGCTCTCTGCGGGGGAAAGAGCGGTATCGTTTTTGGAAATGACCGAATGTTCCGTCCAGAAATCGATTGCGTCAGATACATTAGCCTCTGATACTCCTGAGATTTCGCTGATTTCTTGTTTGGACAAATTGTTTCCTGCGTTGGCTAGCAAAACAAGAAGCACCTTAACAAAGTCCTCTTTGGCAAGCTTTATGTATTTCTCAACAATACTGTTTGGAACGGCAAATACTTTATTCCATTCTCCGAGTTCGAGTTTATAACTCATTTCATCAATTCCTTAATTAGTTTTGAAAGGGTGGGGAAGTAACTTTTAATATTATATCATACAATTTTAAAATAGTGTAGTTATTTTTTATTTGTTTTTTGTGTCTTTTTATAAATTAATCTGATTTTTTGCTTTAAAATAGTTGCTGTAAAAGACATAATACACCGTAAACTGTGGTTTACATAATTTAGTTTACATAATTATTGTGAGGTTTACATAATTACTGTGATGTAAATTCTGTAATAATGACGAAATTGTAGAAAATGTGTTTGTTGCCTTGAAAATTAACAAAAAATGTATTATTATTTATAATACAAACAGATTAGTTCTGTTTTACATAATTTTTCTTTACATATATTCTTTTCACAGCTCATATATTTGTATAAAAAATGTGGGCAAAGGTGATCATAATGAAAAGAATTATAAGGACAAGCGCTCTCAAAAACGGTTTATTTTCTCATAACCGTTTTTTTATTTCTGTCTTTTGGCTCGTTGGCATCGGAATTTTGCTTGGTACAGCCGCGGCAGGTATGTTCTCGGGCGATGATAATTCCTTTGTAAATAACGTCTGGCAGACTTATTTTTTAAAACGTGAAACGGGGAGTATTTTTTCCTGCTTTGTAGGTACAATTTCTTCCTCAATAATGGTTTTGCTGTTATTCTATTTACTTGGCCTTTGCGCTATAGGATCGCCGTTTTTGTACTTAACTCTTGTTTTTGACTCTGTTGGAAAAGGCCTTGTTTTCGGCTTTTTATATCTTCAATATGGATTTTGGGGTATTTTAAAATCCTTTGTATTTTTGCTCCCTCAAAATGTTCTTATCTGTCTTTTGTTTATCTATGCAGTTAACTTTTCGGTTAAAATGTCAAGGCAGATGCGCTGTCTTTTGTCTGATAACAACATGACAGTGGATTACCACCTTAATTTTAAGAAGTACAATCAAAAGTATTTATTTTTTGGCTTTTGTTTAGTTTTAATCAGCGTATTTGATGCCATTATGTCACGATTTACGTATTTGATTATAAAATAAAATTTTAAGAAAGGAAGTGTTTATATGTTCGATATGCTCCAAGAATATAAAGTGTATCTGAAAGACAAGCTTTGCGTTTCAAAGAGCACCTACGATGCTTATGTCCGGGACGTTTCGTCGTTCCTGAGCTATGTAGACATTTCCGTTTCCCACGATATCCGCGATGTCAGAGAAAATGATCTTGAGGGCTTTAAAAAAGCTCTTGAAATGCGTGGAAAAACACCCGCAACTGTAAACCGCAGTTTTGCATCGGTCAAGAGCTTTTACAGATTTTTGCGTGTTGCAGGAATTCAGAGCTATGACCCTACTGAGAAATTCCACGCCGTAAAGCAAGAAAAAAAGCTCCCCACAATTCTTTCCGGAAAAGAAGTGGACAAGCTTTTAAGAATTCCGGATGTAAATACTCCCAAGGGCTGTAGAGATAAGGCTATGCTTGAGCTTCTGTATGCAACGGGAATGAGAGTTTCCGAGCTTATTGATTTAAATCTTGACGATATTCAGTTGGGCAGAAGTATTGTTTCTTGCCGAAGCGGAAATGTGATAAGGAGTATTCCTATTTATTCCGCGGCAAAAAATGCGATCAAAGATTATCTTTTAAGGGTTTATCCTTATTATTCTCAAAATGATAATAACGCTCTTTTTATAAATATGAACGGTACAAGGCTTACAAGACAAGGCTTTTGGAAAATAGTTAAGCATTATGCCGATGAACTTGGTCTAAAGGTTGAAATAACCCCACACACACTTCGCCATTCGTTTGCGGCGCATCTTATTGAAAACGGAGCAAGCGTTGAGGATGTTAAGGAAATGCTTGGACATGCAGATATTTCATCAACACAAATTTATGCACAAATTGTAAATAATCGGTTTAAAGATACATACAACCGTTGCCATCCGCGCGCAAAAAGTGTATAATAACTGTAAAAAATGGCTTTGGAGGAAAGAAATGGGTAATTTTTTAGGAGGAATGTTCGATCCAACGCGGGAAGGTCCTGGAGTTTCAAAGGATGGTCCTCAGAAAAAAAGATTTTTTTTGTTTTTTGAAATTTATTTCAGAAAATTTACAAAAATTGTTCTTTTGAATTTAATATATGTTCTGGTTTGTTTGCCGATTGTAACAATTGGTCCTGCTACGGCAGCAATGACATACTGTATGAGAAACTTTTCAAGGGAAGAACACGCTGATATTTCCGACTTTTTTGACCAGTTTAAAAAGAATTTCTGGCAGTCGCTTTTAGTCAGCGTAATTCAGCTTGTTTGCTTTGTTGTAATTGCATTTGGATTATTTTTTTACTACAGTCTTATGTCCCAAGGAAATGTTTTTGGATTTTTTGGATTTTGTTTTGCTGTTATGGCAGCGGTTTTGTTTTTATTCATGTCATATTATATTTATATGATAATAGTTACTTTTAAGCAGAATCTTCGTCAGCTTTTCAAAAACTCGTTTTTATTTGCATTCCTTGGATTAGGCAGAAATATTATTACAACTATTATACTTGCTTTAATTTATGGATGGTTTATAATTTATGGCGTTCTCCCTACGGTTATGCCGTTATTTGATCCTGAATTTCCGGCATCTCTTGATGCAGCAAGCCTTGCTCTCGCAATGTATCTTTTGTTCATTCCGTCTCTTACGTCACTTATCGTAAACTTTAATATTTATCCTTGTGTTAAGAAATTTATGTTGGATCCTGCAATGGCCGAGCTCGAGAGGCAAAGGCAGGAGGAAGAAACTGTTTTTGAAGATTAAATTATAATTAAAAGAGCCTAACCTCTTCGGTTAGGCTCTTATGTTATTCTGCTACGCTTGACGATTCTGTTGTAGATGAAGCTTCGGTTTGTGAAGAAGCTTCGCTCGAAACAGCTTGTTGAGTACTCGATGAAGGTTTGTGAGAATCACAAATGCTTGGGAGTTTATCTTTATCGTAATATCCGATTTCGGTTGATGTGCATCTGCTTGATGCAAGCTTACCTGTTTCTAAGCAATATGTGCATTCAATAACATTCTCAGAATCAATAAACTCTTTGGTTGGTTTTCCGGCCATAATAGGAGTCATAATCTTTTTCCAAAGTGACGGGGTAGATACATTTATGCCTGTTAAAGTTTTAGGGGTATCATATCCGTACCATAGTGCCGAGACATTGTAGGGAGTAAGACCTACAAACCAGATGTCCTTTTTGTCGTTTGTTGTACCTGTTTTACCGCCTGTTGGCATATTATTAAGCTTAGCAGCGCGACCGGTTCCATAAGTTCCGGTACAAACACGCTGAAGCATTTTATTCATAATAACAGCAGTTTCTTCGCTAATTACACGTTCAGGATCAGTTTCTTTTTCTAATATTATATTTCCGTTGGCATCTTCGACTCGGAGATAGGTTACAGGCTCATTATAGTATCCGCCATTTGCAAATATTTGATATGCAGCTGCAAGTTCAAGAGGTGAAATACCATCTGTAAGACCGCCGAGACTCATAGGAGAAAGGTTAATATCAGAAAGAACATTTGTTCCAACCTTTCTTGATGAAACAAGAGATGTGATACCAAGCTTATCGGTAAGAAAGTTAAAACTTTCTCTTGGTGTAAGCGTTTGCGAAAGTTGAACCGGAATTGTGTTAACGGAACGTTGGAGTGCATACTCGATCGGCATATTACCAAGGTAACCGTTATAGTAGTTACTAAAAATGGTGCCGTCAGAAAGCTCAATCTTCTTATCGGTCATAATTGTTGACCAGTTGATAAGTCCTTTTTCGATTGCAAGTCCGTAAATGGCAATGGGTTTAATTGTAGAACCCGGTTGCCTAAGTGCAGAGGTTGCACGGTTGAAAAGAAGATCGCCTTTTTTCTCGCCAAGGCCGCCAACCATAGCCTGAACACGACCATCCAATCCTATAATAACCATTGCAGCTTGAGGAGAAACAGCACCACTGACTTTTGGGAAAGCGGTCATGCTTTCAAATTGTTCCTCTAAGGTATCCTGCATTTTGATATCCATCGGGGTATAAATTTTAATTCCGTGAAGAGTTACAACCTCTTGTGCATAGCTTCTTTGATAGCCTTTCTTTTCTACAAGGTCATTAATAACGTCAACCATAACCTGATCAACATAATAACTCTGATAGCTGTTTACATCGGATTTAAATTGTTCTTTTGTAAATACAAGAACTTCATTGATTGCTGCATCATATTCCTCTTGAGTGATCATTTCCTGCTCAAGCATCATTCCCAAGATCATATCACGACGCTCTTTGTTGTTTTCTTCACTGCGAAATGGACCATATTTTGTTGGGTACTGTGTGATAGCTGCGAGGGAAGCACATTCTGCCAATGATAGTTCAGAAATATCTTTATTGAAATAGGCCTTTGCTGCAGCTTGAACGCCATTAAGGTTTTGGTCCAATGGCATAATGTTGAGATATGCTTCGAGTATTTGATTTTTAGTATAGTTTTGCTCGAGGTTTACAGCGGTTAAAATTTCTTTGATTTTTCGATCGATCCTGTGTTGATTTTCGCCGGTAAGATTTTTGACAAGCTGTTGTGTAATGGTGGATGCACCAAATTCAGTGTCATAGAATTTTAAAAACATATTTGCGAATGCATAGACTGTTCTACCCCAGTCAACACCATTATGGTCAAAAAATCTCTTATCCTCGACTGCAACAACGGCATCTTTCATATTTTGAGGAATTTCGTCATAATCAACCCAAATTCGATTTTCGCCAGCCCAGATCCTTTCGCATTCAGCATATTCACCGTTTTCGTCCAGGCCATATACAATAGAGGTATAGTCAAGAGATTCTTTGTCAATATCAAGCTCAAAATCACCCGATTCAAACCCTTGAATAGCAATAACAACTATTGAAACAGTAACAATGCAGACAGTTAAAATACAGACAAGAAAAACGGTAAGCAAAGATTTTCCTAGAGTTTTTAGCACTTTCTTTGTTTTTGGCTTAGATATTCCTTCTTTAGCAGTTAAGGTGAGTTCCTTGATTTTTGATCTCAGCTCATTGAGCTTAAATTTTTTGTTCATTTAAATTCTCCTTAGAAACCTCAAGACTGAAGAGGGTTTTAAGATAAATTTGTTATATTGTTCCAGAAAACTTTTATATTAGTATACCACAAAAAATACAGTTTGTTAAGTCTTTTTTTAAATTTAACAAATTAAGTTCAAATTGAATAAAATATTGAATAGTTTCCAATATTTTTCAAAAGATAATGAAAAGGAGGAAATAGAATGAAGACTACTAAAAAAAAGAAAAAAATTATTAAAATAGTTTCTATATCAATCTTTGCTTTGTTTTGTCTTGGGTTTGCGGTATTTAATATATTTAATTTTATCTATGAGGACAGACAAATTCAAACATACGAAAATGAGAGATATATAGTTGGAGTATATGAGGAAAAAATTGCTGTATTTACTCAAGGAGACAGTGTTCCAATAGAGGTTTACGATGTATATGTCACAACACTTCCTGAAAATGATGAAAAGGCTCTTAGAAAGGGAATAGAGGTATACGGAAAGGTAAAACTTAAATATGTGATTGAGGATTATACAAGTTAAGGAGGCTAATACATTATGCCTCTTTTTTATTTTGCTGTAATAAAATCAGCAACCTGCGAATAAGATTGAGTAAGCCTTGTCCAAAGAAAAGAGGAAGTAGTATGAGCTCATTTTTAAAAAATATAAGAGAAGCAACCGCGTTTTTGCCCGACAGAATAAGATATCCTGTTTCTGCAATTGGTGAAAAGCTTGCGTCTCAAATAAACGAAATACGGCTTAAAAGGCTTTGTCCTGTTGTTATTGTAACATCAAATGAGCGTTGCTTTTTAAAATATGACGGAGCTACTACACTAAATTCTTTAGAATCGTCAGTCTGCAGAGTTGAAAACAATGATATGGATGAGGCAGTAAGAAAGCTTTGTAACTACTCTGTTCACGCTTTTCAGAATGAGCTTAAAAATGGGTTTATAACCGTTTCGGGTGGGCATAGAGTCGGAATAAGTGCTACTGCGGTGACCAACGCTCAGGGCGAAATTACTGCAATAAAAAACATATCCTCACTTAATATAAGAATAGCAAGGGAAATCGATGGCGCCGCAGATGACATCATAAACAATGTGTTTTATGACAGAATCCGCTCTGTTTTAATAGTTGGCGAGCCTTCAAGCGGCAAAACAACTGTGTTAAGAGATTTGGCGGGCAGACTGTCTGGTTCAGAGTTTGGGTATCTGAGGGTCTGCATAGTGGACGAGCGGAGCGAAATTGCGGCAACAAGCGAGGGAATAAGCAAAAACAATCTTGGTTTTGGCTGTGATGTGCTTGACGGTTATCCAAAGGCTGACGGAATGATGATTGCACTAAGAGCAATGTCACCTGATATAATCGTCTGTGACGAAATCGGAAGCGATAAGGACGTGATCGCAATAGAAAATATTGCAAATGCGGGAACAAAACTTATCGCAAGCATTCACGCAGAGGGTTTTTCTCAGCTCTTAAAAAGACCGCAGTTTGTAAAGCTTATGCGCACTGCAGTGTTTGAAACTGCAGTTGTGCTAAAGGGTAAAGAAAACCCCGGTAAAATCAAAGAAATTGTATCATTAAAACGTTATTGGAGATAGATTGATGATAAAGCTTTTTGGATGTCTTTTGATTGTGTCATCATCGGTTTGCATAGGAATAAGCTACATAAATACGCTTAAAAAAAGAGTCAACGGAATTTCTATAATGATTGAGCTTCTGTCCGCTCTTAAAATAAAAATAAATTATGAGTTTTCAGCATTGCCGGATCTCTTGACACAAATGCAGAAAAAAGCAACAGATAGCGAGTTAATACTCTTAAACGAGTGTGTTTCGTGCTTAAAACGCGGCGCTGATCTTAAATCTGCTTGGAATGCAGGCATAGGAATGTTTTCAGAGCAAATGCACCTCACCAAAAAAGATACAGAGGTTTTAAATGAGTTTGCGATATGCCTTGGTGACAGTGATATTAGCGGTCAGATCTCAAATATACAGCTATATACCGAAATGTTAAAAAAGAATTTGAGTGAGGCAGAAGGTGTTTTAAAAGAAAAATCAAAAGTAACACTGAGTTGCAGCTTGTTCGGCGGTTTAATATTTTTTGTGCTATTGATTTAGCAATCGGAGGAAAAGGAAATGGATGTAGATCTGATATTTAAAATTGCGGCTATAGGAATAATTGTTTCGGTGCTAAATCAAGTTCTTATTCGCTCCGGAAGAGAAGAACAAGCAACTATGACAACACTCGCGGGACTTATTGTTGTACTTATGATGATGATCTATCAGATAAGTGACCTTTTTGACACCGTAAAAAGCGTTTTTGGGCTTTAGGAGAAAAAATGGACATTGTTTCAGTGGCGGTAGTTGCTCTTTTGGCGGCACTTTTAGCGGTTGTTATAAAACAGTACAAGCCCGAATACGCGGTTGCAATAACCATAATAACGGCTGTGATTATTTTGATTGGTATAATGTCAATGATTGTTCCAATTGTTTATGAAATCAGAAAAATGATGGACCAAGTCGCAATAGACTATGATTACATAACAGTGCTGATTAAAGCTGTTGGAATATGCTATATAACACAGTTTGCAAGTGATACTTGCAAGGATGCGGGACAAATTTCTATATCAAATAAAATTGAACTTGCGGGAAAGGTTGCTTTATGCATTTCGGCGCTTCCTCTTTACAGGGATTTGCTTTCTTTGACCCAGACAATTATAGGAAAGGCAATATAAAAGATGAAAAAAACAGTAATCTTTGCGTTTTTTTTGCTTGTTTTTGCATGCTTTTCGGTTACAAGCTATGCCGCGGAAAGCTCTGTTGAGGATATTTTCCCAGATGACACGCAGCAGTTTCTAAATGAAAACGGCTTTAAAGACCTTGATATAGAAGCACTACTTAATCTGTCGCCAAGCGAGGTTGTTGAGTACATAGTTAACTCTGTAAAAAATGAGATCGATGCGCCGTTTATTTTATTTTATATTGTTTTCCTTGTGATAATAATCACATCTATTGCCTCGGGAATAAACGGGGGATTTTTAAGCGCAGAACTTGGTAAAAGCTTTTCCGTAGTAGCTGTTCTTTCGGTTTGTACAACTGCAATAGTACCGATAATCGCCTGCATAGAGGAAACAAGACTGTTTATTACACAAATGAGCGGCTTTGTAAAGGTTTTTGTGCCGGTTTTGTCAGGGGTAATGATTGGCGGCGGGCAGGTAAACAGCGGAGCAGGTTATCAGCTTGTTATGATTTTTGCCGCTGAATTTCTGTCGACTTTTTTGTCGGGAATTATCCTGCCGCTGATACTTATGTATCTTGCTTTAGCAACAGTCAGCAGAATAACTGCTGGATTTAAAATAGATTCAATAACCGATTCAGTCAAATCTGTTGTAAATTGGTCACTTTCTCTGCTTATGGGTGCTTTTGTCGGGCTGATAACAATAAAAGGACTTATTGGTACGGGATCAGATTCGCTTGCTCTTCGCACAGGAAAGTTTTTTGTGGGCAGTTTTGTTCCGGCCGTTGGCGGAGCATTAGCTGAGGCGGCATCAACAGTTCAAAAAAGCGTTGGACTAATAAAAAACACAACAGGAGTTTTTGGAATAATTGCAGCGGTGCTCTATTTTGTTCCGCCGCTTATCAAAATACTGGTATATAAGCTTACCTGCGATTTAAGCTCAATAATAGGGGATATGCTTGGCGCGGAGAAATTGGCGGGACTTTTGAAGGATATTTCAGCAGTTTTAGGACTTTTAACATCGGTAATTCTGAGCTACGGCGCTTTGGTTATACTTTCAACTGCCGTAACACTCATTATCGGGAGCGGAGGATAACTTGGAGGCTGTAAAGGTTTGGGGCTTTTCAATGTGCGCGGCAGTTGTTATAGGCTCTGTGGTGTCAATGATAGTGCCGTCGCTTGAAAAGCAAAAGATGATGAAGCTGATAATTTCAGCATTTGTGCTTACCGGAGTTCTTTCACCTATGCTTAATTTAATTGATAAGATTGATTTATCATTGCAGGCATCAGCCGAAAACGTAGTAGAAGAACAGTACTATGTTCTTGATGATGACCGATTAAGTGAGCTTGAAAACAGCGTTTCTCAGTCACTTTTTCCATTAGTAGAAGCCGAATTAGAGGTTTTGGAGCAATCCCGTGACTTCGGGATAAACACAGAGCTTAAGCAATCGGATGATGGAATACGTATAGAATGTGTGAATATTACTGTTATGGACTTGCATAAGATAGACAAGGATAGTTTAAAAGCTACTCTTGAGAAAAGTTTAGGGCTTCCAATAAGTATAAATGTTGCAAATGCCGAGGAGAATACCAAAAATGAGTGACAAGTTAAAATACTTTACAGATAATATTGCAAAAAAACTCGGAAACAAAAAGACGGTAAGCGTAATTTTAGTACTTGGAATATGCGGAATGCTTCTCATTGGCATTTCAGATGTATTTTCAGGAAATAACGCTTCTCAAGAAAGCACCGTTACAGTTGAAGAATACATAAAGACTCTCGAGGAAAGAACAAAAGATATGCTCACTTCAATTGAAGGCGCAGGAAAATGCAAAATTATGATTACTGCGGAAAGCTCGTCGGAACAAAACTTTGCAACAGACGATTCAATTTCGCAGGATATCCAATCCGATCAAGATGAAACCCAAAATAAAACAGATGTCGAAAAAGAAATTGTAATGGTTGAGGATTCTAACGGTAAAAAAATAGCGCTTGTAAAAAATGTTATTGAACCAAAAATCAGAGGGGTATTAGTTCTATGTGAAGGTGCGGATAATATCGAGATAAAGGAAACGATAACGAACGCTGTTAAGACTTTGTTGGGTATATCCTCAAATAAAATCAGCGTAATTAAAATGAAATAAGGGAGAAAGTGTTATGAAACTCAATGTACTAATCAGAAAAAGACAGTTAATTTTGGCGGCGCTTGTTGTCGTACTTGGTGTAGCGGTTTATCTCAATTGGGAGTTTTCTAATAATGATGTGAACTTAGAAACATCGGGAGACAGTGATAAGGTTTACGGTGAAACTCAGCAAACCGGCGTTGAGGTAACAGAAACTTCTGAGGCATATTTTGCTCAAGCAAGGTTAAACAGACAAAAAAATCGAGATGAGGCACTTGAAAGTGTTCAAACTATGCTCGAAGACACAACTTTGACCGAGGCACAAAGAACTCAAATAACACAAAAAGCTGCGGAAATAGCGGAGCTCGCAAAGAGTGAAACAGATATTGAGGAGCTTGTAAAAGCAAAGGGATTCAGCGAGTGCGTTGCATTTGTTGATGGCGAAACCGCTAGTGTTGTGGTAAGTTCAACGGGACTTTCGGAGGAGGAAGCAGCACAAATTTTTGAGATCGTTTTGCAAAAAACAAAAATAAATTCAGAAAATATTAATATTGTTGAAGCAAAATAGTTGTGTATTTTGAAATTTGTGGTATAATATAAGTGTATATTTAAGGATTATGTGCATAAAAATGCATTTATGCATGTATCAATAAAGGAGGATGTATTTACCATGAGTTATCAAAATGATTTTTCTGAGCGCATTGACAATGTCGGAAATCTTAAGATTTCCGAGGACGTAGTTGCAGCTATCACAAGAATTGCTACAAAGGAAATTGAGGGTGTTGCAGAGCTTGCAGTTGCTCCTTCAAGCATCAAGGGACTTTTTAAGTCGAAACCCGTTAAGAGCGCTGTTTCGGTTGATCTTAATGACGGCGTGGCTGTTATTGATGTTTACTTAAAGATTAAATACGGAGCAAAGGTTCAGACTGTTGCCGCTGAAATCCAGAAGAAGATCAAGGATTCTGTTCAGAATATGACTTCGATTGCAGTCTCTAAGGTAAATATTCACGTTTCCGGAATTGTGATTGAAGATAAAAACAGAAAATAAACAAATAAGCCCGTTAGGGCTTATTTGTGTTTTTGACTATGTGAACAGGGGATAACAAATGACACGAAGCGAATCAAGAGAGCAGGCGTTTATTCTTAATTTTGAAGCGCAGTTTTCAGATGCAGGCATTGATGAGATTATCGAGCTTGCAAGCGAAATGCGTGATTTTAAGGTGTCTGCTTTTGCATCAAGTTTAATTCATTTTACACAGGAAAACTGTGAGCAAATTAACAATACAATAGCAGGCTTTGCAAAGCGCTGGGATATGAAAAGAATCAGTAAGGTTTCTCTTTCCGTTCTCCAGCTTGCAATAGGTGAGATAATGCAGTTTGACGATATTCCCGTCAGCGTTACCATCAACGAGGCAGTTGAGCTTTGCAAGAAATACGGCGGAGATGAGGATTTTTCGTTTGTTAACGGAATTCTCGGCTCCTATGTTAAGACCTTGGACCGTGCCAACGGAAAGGGAGAATAACTGTGTCTGTTTATTTGGGAATTGACACAAGTAATTACACCTCGTCCGTTGCGGCTTACGACTCGGATAGCGGCAAGATGCTTTCTGAAAAGCTTCTCTTGCCTGTCAAAGAAAATAGCTGTGGCTTAAGGCAGAGCGATGCGGTTTTTCTGCACGTCAAACAGTTAGGAGATGTAGCAGAGGCGGTATTGTCAAAGCTTAATGAAAAGCCTGTTGCAATTGGTGTCTCGGTTTCTCCTTGCGACAATGAGGGCTCGTATATGCCTTGTTTTCTCGTCGGTAAAATGCTTTCGCAGGCGCTTTCTGCAGCCTATGGCTCAAGACAGCATTTCTTTTCACACCAGAGAGGGCATATTGCAGCGGCGCTTTATTCGGCTGATAGGCTTGATTTAATAAAAAACGAGTTTCTTGCGCTACATATTTCTGGCGGAACGACCGATTTACTTAAAATCACACCCGATGCAGAAAAAATCATTTCTGTAGAGTGCATAGGCAAGAGCCTTGATATTAAAGCGGGACAAGCTATTGACAGAGTCGGAGTAATGCTGGGTCTTGACTTTCCTTGCGGTGCTCAGCTCGAAGAGCTTGCAAGTAAATCAGACAGAAGCTTTAAAATAAAACCCTGCGTTAAGGGTACGGACTGTAATCTTTCGGGACTTCAAAATCAGGCTGAAAAGATGCTTGATTTTGGTAAAAACAGCGCTGATATTGCAAGGTATTGCCTTGATTTTGTCGGTGAAACTATTGACAAAATGTGCGAGAATGCTCGCAAAATATATCCGGACCTTCCGTTTGTTTTTGCAGGCGGAGTTATGTCCAATAAAAAGATAAAAGACAATTTATCACAGAAGTATAATGGAATATTTGCAGAGGCGAGGTTTAGTAGCGATAACGCGGCGGGAATAGCGGTGTTGTGTAAAATTCGTGATGAGCAGTTTAAATAAAGCTGAAAGAGGAATAAAATTGGAGCAGGTAATTTCGGTTTCACAAGTTAATAAATACCTGAAACTGAAAATGGACCACGATGTCCGACTCAGTGATATTTATATTGGGGGAGAAATCTCTAATTTTACAAATCACATTAAAAGCGGGCACTTTTATTTTTCTCTCAAGGATAGCGAAAGCATAATTAAAGCGGTAATGTTTCGCCAGCACGCCTCAAATGTTAAATTTACTCCTAAAGATGGCCAAAAGGTTATTGTCAGAGGGCAGGTTTCGGTTTTTGAGCGGGACGGGATATATCAGATATATGCAACGGAAATGTTACCCGACGGGGCGGGAAATCTTGCTCTTGCTTTCGAGGAATTAAAAGAGAAGCTTAAAGCAGAGGGTATATTTGACGAGGCACATAAAAAGCCGCTTCCAAGCTACCCCGAAAAAATCGGAATTGTAACCTCTCCTACTGGGGCGGCAATTCAGGATATGCTCAATATTTTTAGTCGTCGCTATCCTATTTGTGAGCTTGTTTTGTATCCCGCATTGGTGCAGGGAGAAAATGCCGCAAAAACTGTAATTGACGGCATTAAGTACTTTAACAATAACGAAAATGTAGATGTTATTATAATAGGGCGTGGCGGCGGAAGCGCCGAGGAGCTATGGTGCTTTAATGACGAAATGCTCGCAAGAGAGGTCTATGCCTCTGAAATCCCCGTTGTTTCGGCGGTAGGACACGAGACTGATTTTACTATTTCGGACTTTGCCGCAGATCTCAGGGCACCGACACCATCAGCGGCCGCAGAATTATGTACACCCGATATAAATACCTTACTTTTCCGTATTTCAGAATTATCGCAAAAGCTTAATTCAGTTATCGAAAATAAATTATGCTATTATAATGAGAAGATACACAATTTAGAAAACAGACCTTGTATTCGTGATGTTCAGTTTTATATAGACAATATGCGCTCTAAGCTCAATTTCTTTCTAAGCAGACCTTGCCTTAGCAAACCTGAAGAGCTTTTTGATAAGCAAAAAGCGTGCCTCAATCAGAAGGTTTCTGATGTTTCCGCTTTATCAGAACAGCTTTTGCATAAAAGACGCCTCGTGCTTGTAAATTACGCTGCAAAGCTTGATGGACTTAGTCCTTTAAAGGTCTTAACAAGAGGTTTTTCAGCAGTAACAAAGGATAATAACATAGTGACTGCGAATGGTTTAAATGAAGGCGATGAAATTTCAATACTTTTTCACGATGGAACTGCCGATGCGCGTGTTACTTCCGTAAAAGAAAGAGGATAAAATTATGATGGACAGTAAAATAACTTTTGAAGACGCAATGAAAAGAATAGAAGAGATCGTTTCCGTTTTGGAAAACGGAAATTCTTCTTTGGATCAGTCACTTGAGCTTTTCGAGGAAGCTACAAAGCTTTGCGCTTTTTGCAATAAGCGCCTTGAAACCGCCGAACAAAAGGTTAAAAGCCTGGCTATAAATAACAATGAGGATAAATAAATGTCTGATTTTGAAGTAAAACTGCAGGAATATTGTTCTTTGGTTGAAAAAGAACTTAATAATATTTTAAATCGTAATGATTTCAACAAGCAGGTGCTTTTTGATGCTATGAATTATAGTGTTGAGGCAGGTGGTAAAAGAATTCGTCCCGTTTTGCTTTTGGAGTTTAACAGAATTTGCGGCGGAGATGTTAAATCTGCTCTTCCGTTTGCCTGTGCAATGGAAATGATACACACATATTCGCTAATTCACGATGATCTTCCTTGTATGGATGATGATGATATGAGAAGAGGAAAGCCCTCCTGCCACAAGGCTTTTGGTGAGGCGAACGCGCTTCTTGCGGGAGATGCTCTTTTAAATCTTGCTTTTGAAACAATGCTTTCTATGGAAAGCAATATTAAGCCCGAGCTTAAACTGAAGGCTGCTTCGGTAATTGGCAATTTCTCGGGCGCTGACGGAATGATCGGCGGTCAGGTTATCGACCTTCAAAACGAGGGTAAAGAAATATCCGAGGAGCTCCTGCTGACATTATACAGAGATAAAACAGCGGCGCTTTTGAGAGCCGCATCAACTGCAGGGGTTATTCTTGCAGGCGGTGATCAAACTAAAATTGAGGCTGCTGACTGCTTTGCTGAAAAGATCGGTTTAGCTTTTCAAATTATTGATGACATTCTCGATTGTGTCGGCGATGCATCTGTACTTGGCAAACCGATAGGCAGTGATGAAAAGAATAACAAAACGACCTATGTTTCCTTTCACGGAATTGATGGGGCAAAGGCTAACGCTTTAAAACTTACTAATGAAGCGGTATCTGCCTTGGATGCTTTTGAGGACAATACCTTTTTAACACAATTATCTGACTATTTATGTACCAGAAAAATGTAAAAAAAAGGAATGCTTATGGAAAATAAAATTCTAAAAAAAATAGAATCACCGCAGGATGTTAAAAATCTTTCTGCATGTGAGCTTGAGCCGCTTTGTAGCGAAATAAGAGAAACCTTAATAGAAACCCTTTCAAAGAACGGGGGACACCTTTCCTCGAATTTGGGAGTGGTTGAGCTTTCTGTTGCGTTGCATAGAGTTTTTGAAAGCCCCAAAGACCAAATTGTGTGGGATGTTGGGCATCAGTCCTATACCCATAAAATTCTAACCGGCAGAAGAGAAAGAATGGGCACATTAAGAACTAAAAACGGCTTGTCGGGTTTTCCCACTCCTAAGGAAAGCGAGCATGATGCCTTTGTAACGGGGCACAGCAGCACCTCTCTTGCGGCCGCATTTGGTTTAGCAAGAGCAAAGACCATTGCAGGCGAGGATGGTCACGTTGTCGCAGTCGTTGGTGACGGAGCGGCAAGCGGCGGAATGTTCTACGAGGGTCTTAATAATATCGGAAGATACCACGACCGTCTTGTTGTAATTTTGAATGATAATAAGGTTTCGATTTCAAAAAACATCGGCGGTGTTGCAAAATACCTTTCAGAAATTCGCGTAAGGCCTAAGTATTTTAAGGCCAAGGATAAGATCGAGCGCTTTATTACCGAGCTTCCGTTTATAGGAAAATGGCTACGCAGACGTATTATTCGCTCAAAATCAATGCTTAAATATGCGCTTTATCATTCAACTTGGTTTGAGGAATTTGGATT
Organism: uncultured Oscillospiraceae bacterium; assembly: GCA_964508295.1. Taxonomy (GTDB): domain Bacteria; phylum Bacillota; class Clostridia; order Oscillospirales; family Ruminococcaceae; genus SIG578. The sequence goes on from CAZDSQ010000001.1 coordinate 28,289, forward strand.
TACCTATCTCGGTCCTGTTGATGGACACGATGTAAACTCTCTTTGTGAGGTTTTGGAGCGCGCAAAGTTCTTGAATAAGCCTGTTTTTGTTCATATTGAAACTGTGAAGGGCAAAGGCTACAAGTATGCCGAGGAAAACCCAGGCGCATATCATGGCGTTTCTTGCTTTGATATTCAAAAGGGGCATGGCGTTAATATCACATCAGAAGGTTTTTCTGAGGCTTTTGGTAAGATACTTACTAAGCTTGGAAAAGAGGACACAAGCATTTGTGCAATTTCCCCCGCAATGAAATATGCCTCGGGACTTAACTTGTTTGCAACAGAATATCCAAGGCGATTTATTGATGTTGGAATTGCAGAGCCTCTTGCGGTTACCTGCGCTGCTGGAATGGCTAAGAACGGGCTTGTTCCGGTTGTAGCAATATATTCAACATTTTTACAGCGTTCCTATGATCAGGTGCTTCACGATGCTGCTATAGATAATCTGCATATTGTTTTGGCGGTTGACAGAGCGGGAATAGTTGGTCCCGACGGCGAAACTCATCAGGGAATTTACGATGTTGCATTCCTTTCAACGATTCCTAATGTTACAATTTATTCTCCGTCCAATTTAACGGAATTAGAGCTTTGCTTAAACAGAGCAATTTACGATGAAAAGGGCGTTGTGGCGGTAAGATACCCTAAGGGTTGCCCAGAAACTATTGCTGAAAGATTTGACCTGTCTGATGCTAAAAAAACTTTCTATAAATCGCAAAAAGATAACACTTCTTGTCTTGTAATTACCTACGGTAGAGAATATGCCCAGTGTGTAAAGGCTGTAGAAAAGTTTGAAGAAGAAAATATCGGTGTTGATATTTTAAAGCTTGTTAAGCTTGAGGTCTCGGCTGAGGTTATCGACATTGTGAAGAAATATGACAGGGTTATATTTGTTGAAGAGGGCGTAGAGCGTGGCTCGGTTTCAGAGCTTTTTGGCTCTGAGCTTGCAAAGATCGGCTTTAAAGGTAAATATACAACAAGAACGCTTGGTAATGGCTTTGTTTCACACCAAACCGTTAACGAGGCTTTGGAAGAGTACAAGCTAAACAGCAAAAATATCTATGAACTTATAAAGGAAACAATATAAATGCAGAAAAAGAGACTTGATGTTATTCTCTTTGAAAAAGGGCTTGCTCAGTCAAGAGAACGCGCTAAATCACTTATAATGTCGGGCGTTGTTTTTGTTGATGACGAGAGAATTGACAAGGCAGGTGTGACAATTTTCGAAGATGCTAAAATTGAAATTCGCGGAAACACATTAAACTATGTTAGCCGCGGCGGATTAAAACTTGAAAAGGCAATGCAACTCTTTCCCATAAACCTCGAAAACAAGGTTTGTATGGATATTGGCGCATCAACAGGTGGATTTACCGATTGTATGCTTCAAAACGGAGCGGTTAAGGTTTTTGCAGTTGATGTTGGTTACGGTCAGCTTGCCTGGAAGTTAAGATGCGACGAGAGGGTTGTCAACTTAGAAAGAACAAATGTAAGGTACCTTACATTAGAGCAGGTTGGACAAGCTATTGATTTTATAAGCATCGATGTTTCGTTTATCTCTTTAAAGCTTGTTTTGCCGGTTGCAAAATCGTTTTTGCAGGAGAACGGAGAATTAGTCTGCCTTATAAAGCCTCAGTTTGAGGCGGGTAGGGAAAAAGTCGGCAAAAAAGGTGTTGTAAGAGATAAGCAGGTGCATATTGATGTGGTAAATAGCATCATTTCATTTGCTCGAGAGTTGAAATTTGATGTAAAGGGATTAACCTTTTCACCGGTTAAGGGCCCTGAGGGCAATATAGAATACCTTTTGTATCTCAAAAAGGGAACGGGAATAAGCGAAATAGAAGAGAATGCAGGAGAAAAAATAGTTTCTGCATCGCATGATGAACTTGATAAATAAAAGAGGTGAACGTTTTGAAGGCGCTGTTGCTTCCAAACTTTCAAAAAGAAGATTGTTCATATATAATGCAGTCTGTTATTGAGGCTCTTGAAAAGGATGGCCTTGAGATTTATGTTCTCGATGATATAAAAGAGAGTGTAGCGGACGACAGAGTTAAGAGTATTTCCTCGGACAAGCTTTATGAAAATATTGATTTTGCCGTTACAATAGGCGGTGACGGAACCATAATCAGAACCGCCAACCTTCTTCTTGAATATGAAATACCAATAATTGGGGTAAACCTTGGCACACTTGGTTTTCTTACCGGAATTGAAAAAGATGAGATAAATTTGCTACATAAAATATCGCAAGGAAAATACAGCATTGAGGAACGGCTTGTTCTTAGGGTCGATATCGAAAACAAAGACGGAAAAACCTCTTTTAATGCAATAAATGATGTTATTATTTGCAAAAATGCTTTTTCTGGAATCATTGATATTGATGTAAATTGCGGCGGGATTGAAACGGCGCATTACAGAGCTGATGGAATTATTCTTTCAACGGCATCGGGCTCAACTGCTTACGCTATGTCGGCGGGCGGACCGATTATGCACCCAGCTGTAAAGGCAATATCCCTTACACCTATTTGTGCTCATTCGTTGATGTCAAGGACTATTGTTTTACCCGAAAACGAAACTGTTACTGTTAAGACCAACGCAAATCTTGATAAAAAAACGGCCTGTGTTGTTGCTGATGGACTGTGTTCGCAGCAAATAACCGAAAACGATAAAATAACCATTAAAAGATGCAATAAAAATGTAAAATTTATTTGTCTTGATGGCAAAAATTATTACTCTGCTATAAATCAAAAGCTGATGGAAAGGTAGTTGAATCTCGTGAAACAGAAAAGACAAGAAAAGATCCTTGAAATAATTTCAAAAAATGACGTTGACACACAAAGCAGGCTCATGGAGCTTCTTAAAGAAGGCGGATTTTCTGCAACACAAGCAACGCTTTCCAGAGATATTCGCGAGCTTCGTTTAATCAAGGTAATGACTGATACCGGAATTTATAAATATGATGTTCCCACTCAGGAAAAGGTAAGCGAGCTTAGCACAAAGTTCCGCGCAATCTTTTCTGAGGCGGTCGTTAGTATTGACTATGCTTTCCATATTGTTGTTTTAAAGTGTCACACAGGTATGGCAAATGCTGCCTGCGCCGCGCTTGATAATATGAAGATCCGCGATGTTGTTGGATCTATTGCAGGCGACGATACTGTTTTTATTCTTTTAAGAAGCGAGCAGCAGGCGTTAAAGCTCGTTAGCGAAATTCGTCAAATTATTAAAGGATAGTAAAAGGGGACATTTGCAATGCTGATTCAGCTTCAGATTGAAAATGTAGCGGTAATTGAAAAGGCAAATATTGATTTTTCTGCGGGCTTTAATGTCTTGACAGGCGAAACCGGTGCGGGTAAATCAATTATTATCGACTCAATAAACGCTGTAACCGGAGAGAAAACCTCAAAAGATATTATCAGAACAGGCGCATCAAAAGCTAAGATCTCGGCAGTTTTTGGCGAGTTTGAGGATAATGCTGTTGATGCTTTAACCGAGCTTGGTTGTGATATTTCCGAGGACGGAATGCTTTTATTAAGCCGCGAGCTGTCATCTGAAGGCAGGAGTGTTTTCAGATTAAACGGCGCTATCGTCCCCATGGCTGTTGTCAAGCAAATTGCACCGATACTTATTAACATTCACGGCCAGCACGATAGCCAGCAGTTGTTTTCTCCTTCAAAACACATTGGTTTTATTGATGGATATGCTTCTTTGACCGATAAGGTTTCAGAATACAAAGCTATATATAAGGAAATGTGCGAAGTAAAAGACACGCTTTTGAGTCTTGAAACTGACGACGAGCTTAAAGAAAGAAAAATCGAGCTTTTAAGCTTTCAGATTGATGAGATTTCTGCCGCAGAGCTTCAAAACGGAGAGGAAGACGAACTTCTTAGCCGTAGAGATATGATTAAAAATTCAGGGAAATTGGCTGAAAGTGTTTCCTCTGCCCACAGTATTCTTAACGGAGATGACAGAAGCGAGGGAGCATTAAGTCTTTTGCGAGATGCGGCATATGCGATCTCCCAAATTTCTGAATTCGACAGCGTTTTCTCGGCTCTTTCCGAGAGAGCTAACAATGTTGTCTATGAATTAGAGGATATTTTCTCTGAGATCCGCGCCGCTGACGGTCGTTTTGATTTTGACGAAAATGAGCTCGACTTAGTTGAGGAAAGGCTTGACCTTATATTCAGACTCAAACAGAAATACGGCGGAAGCGTCGAGGACATTCTTTTAAAGCTCGAGACGCTCCAAGCTGAGCTTGACGGCATAACCTTTGGTGAGCAAAGAAAAGAGGAGCTTGAAAATAAATACAAGCTTTTAAAAGAAAAAGCGACTGCTATTGCCGAGGAAATTTCCAAAGAGAGATCCGTTGCAGCTACTAAGCTTTGTGAGCAAATTATGAGTGAGCTTAATTTCCTTGATATGCCCAATGTAAAGTTTGCAGTTGAGCAAAACAGAGTTGAGCTTAAGTCAGACGGCTGTGATCAGATCGAGTTCTTAATATCTGCAAACAGCGGAGAAGAGCTTAAGCCTATTTCAAAAATCGCTTCGGGCGGTGAATTGTCAAGAATAATGCTTGCAATCAAAACCGTACTTACCAACGGAGATTTAACAGGCACCCTTATCTTTGACGAAATTGACACGGGTGTCAGCGGAAAGACTGCAAGAAAAATCGGCGAAAAAATTAGACTTGTTTCAAAAAACAAGCAGATTTTGTGTGTAACACACCTTGCACAGATTGCATCTCTTGCAGATTCGCATCTCTATATTGAAAAGAAGCAAATCGATGATAAAACATATACATCTGTAAGAGTTCTTGATGAAAACGAGCGTGTTTATGAGGTTGCTCGGATAATGGGCGGAGAAACTGTAACCGATGCGACACTTGAGGCTGCACGCGAACTTATCTTAGTTTAAATGAGAGGGATTGTTTAAGGTGAAGGTTAAACTTTTTAACAAGAAAATTGAACCTGCTTGTATGTATTGTCGATTTGGCAAACGAAACGGGGAGTCTGAAAGGGTATTTTGCGAGAAAAAGGGAATAGTGGATGCTTTTTCAAGCTGCAGGAAGTACGATTATGATCCTCTAAAGCGAGTTCCAAAAAAGGTTGATTTTGAGTCAGACTTATCAAAAGAAGACTTTGAGATATAGTTTTTAAAAAAATATGCAAAAACCCTTGAAAAATATAAATTAATGTGTTATTATTTTATAGTTGAAAAAGTTTTCGGAGGAAATTTAAATGAACGTTTTTGAAATAATTGCAGGTATTTTTCTTATCTTAACCAGCATTGCAATCATTGTTCTTGTTATGCTTCAGGATTCATCAGATTCTATGTCATCTGCTGTTACTGGCGATGTTTCTCAGTCATATTTTAATAACAACCGCGGCAGAACAAGAGAAGAAAAGCTTAAGAAATTTACAAAGATCTGTGTTATAGTTTTCCTTGTACTTACCCTTGCAGTTGGCGTTGTCAGCAGATTTGTTGGTTAAGTTTTATTAAGTTAAGTGTCAAAACCCTGCATCCCGATAGGCTTGCAGGGTTTTTGTATACATATCAGAGGTGTCTTTATGTCAAACAGTAAGAAAATAATTATATCGCTTATAGTTGCTTTGTCTGCAATTATTCTGGCAGCATGTATAGCAATAGTTGTTATTCTCGGAGGGGGTAGAGACAGACAAAATGATATTCCCGATGTTTCATCAACTATAGTAACTGCTGAAAAAATTGATGAACCTGTTGATTTCGAAAAGCTTTGGGAAACTAACGAGGATATTTATGCCTGGATCCGTGTCCCTAATACAAACATAGACTATCCTATATTGCAGCATAAGACTAACGATGAGTTTTACCTCCACCATAATATTTACGGCGAATATGAATATGCCGGTGCGATTTACAGCGAGAAAAGATGCAACACAAAGGATTTCACAGATAAAAACACAATGTTGTACGGTCATAATATGACCAAAGGCTATATGTTTGAAAACCTTCACAAATTTCAGGATCAAGATTTTTTTAATCAAACTACCGAGTTTTATATCTACACTCCTGAGCAAAAGCTGACTTATAAAATTGTATCAGCATTTCAATACAACAATTACCATATTATGTATTCCTTTGATTTTACCACCGATGAAGGATGTCAAAAATATATTGACACCATCAAAAATCCCGGTTACAGCGCCGTAAATGTAAGGGAAGATATTGAGGTTACAACCGAGGATAAGCTGGTCACATTAAGCACCTGCCTTGGAGATGGCAAGGAATACAGGTACCTTGTGGTTGGTGTTTTAAGCAATATTGAAGAAATAAAATAACTTTTTGAGGCTGTTTAAGAAATTAAGCAGCCTTTTTTCGTAAAATCGCACAAAATATTTAATAAATATTTGAAATTATATTAAATAAATAGTATAATAAAATATATATAACTTTTTAAGGAGAATAAATATGGCTGATTTTTCGGTTTCTCTTGAAAAAATCAAAAAAGAGTTGACTCTTGAAGAAATTCATTCGCCTTTTGATTGCGCTCAAATGAAGATATTCAGTAATGAGGTGAATAGACCCGGACTGCAGTTTGTGGGTGACTACGATCATTATGATGAAAAGCGAATTCAGATTATCGGAAATGCTGAATACGGATATATAGAAAAACTTTCAAGTGAGCAGAAGGAAAAGGTTTTAGACAGCTTTATGTCACACAAGCCGCCCCTTGTTGTTGTGGCACGGTCTAAAGAAATAATCCCTGAAATGCTTGATGCCGCAAAAAAGTACGGTGTATTTTTAATGCGAACTGCTGAGGCGACCTCTCATTTTCTTGCTGCAATTATTTCCTTCTTGAATGTTGAGCTTGCTCCCAGAATTACCAGGCACGGCGTTTTGGTAGAGGTTTACGGTGAAGGTATTCTTATTCTCGGCGAAAGCGGAGTTGGTAAGAGCGAAACCGCTATTGAGCTCGTTAAGCGCGGACACCGACTGATTGCTGATGATGCCGTTGAAATCCGCAGGGTTTCTGCTACCACTCTTGTTGGTACCTCGCCTGAAAATATCCGTCATTTTGTTGAGCTTCGCGGAATAGGAATTATAAATGTAAGACAGATTTTCGGTATGGGCGCAGTTAAGGTTACCGAGAAGATTGATATGGTTGTAAATCTTGAGCCATGGGACAATAAAAAGATATATGATCGCATTGGAATTGAGAGCGAAAAAATTGATATTCTCGGCATAACAGTTGAAAGCCTTACGATTCCTGTAAGACCTGGGAGAAACCTTGCCATTATTTTAGAGGTTGCGGCTATGAGCAACCGCCAGAAAAAGATGGGTTATAACGCCGCTGAAGAGCTTATGAAGCAGCTTGGCATGGTTGATGACGAAACTGTTGGAGATATAGCTCCGAGAGCATAAAGGAGAAATTATGAACTATTATATAGGTGTTGATTTAGGAGGTACCAATATTGCCATTGGTATTGTAGACGATGATAAGAAAATTGTACTTAAAAAGAGCATTCCAACCGCTTGCCCCAGAAGCGCGGAGGAAATAGTTGACGATATAGTTAAAACCATAAACGAGCTTTGCGAAAGCACTAATATTTCATTTAATGATTTAAAATGGATCGGCATTGGAACTCCCGGTTCGGTAAATTCTGAAACAGGGGTCGTTGAAAGAGCGCATAATTTAGGCTTTTTTGATACACCGCTTAAGAATCTTATTTGCGAGCAAGTTAATGTAAATTGTTTTGTTGAAAATGATGCTAACGCCGCAGCCTATGGTGAATTTCTTGCGGGCGCGGCAAAAGGCTCTAAAGATGCTATTTGCGTTACTATCGGAACGGGAATTGGCGGTGGAATAATAATTGACAGCAAAATTTACAGCGGCTCCAACTTCTTTGGTGCGGAGCTCGGACATATGGTTATTGAAATGAATGGCAAACAGTGCAACTGCGGTAGAAAAGGCTGTATGGAGCAGTATTGCTCTGCAACGGCACTTATAGGTCAAACAAAAGATGCTATGCAACAAAACAAAGATAGCCTTTTGTGGCAAGAGTGTGGCGGAGATATAGAAAAAGTAAACGGAAGAACTGCTTTTGATGCTATGCGAAAAGGTGATGCGACCGCCAAAAAGGTTGTTGACACATATATCGGCTATCTCGGCTGCGGATGCACTAACCTTATAAATATTTTCCAGCCCGATATTCTTATGATAGGCGGAGGAATTTCAAAGGAAGGAGAGACCCTTCTTGCGCCTATCAGAGAATACGCAACAAGGGAGTCATTCGATTGCAACCCCATAAAAGCAACAAAAATTGTTGCTGCTGAGCTTGGAAATGATGCAGGAATAATTGGCGCTGCTATGTTAGGTCTTTTACACCAATAAATTTTGAGGTGATTTGTTGTTTACCAACTTTCAAAATCAACTAAAATTAAATAATATTTCATTTTCTTTAAATGAATCTATGAAAAAGCATACATCATTTAAAATCGGCGGTGCTGCAGATGTATTTGTTACGCCCGATTCTATTGAAAAATGCTGTAAAGCTATTTCATTTTGCAGGGAATTTAATGTATCTTACGTGATTATTGGCAAGGGCTCTAATCTTCTTGTGAGTGATGAGGGTTATAGAGGCGCGGTTATCTGCATTTCAAACCTGATTTCAGATATTAAGCTCATAGATAGTAATACGATAAAATGCGATGCAGGAACGCTATTGTCGGCGGTTTGCAATTTTGCGCTTGATAACGAGCTTGCAGGAATGGAGTTTGCTTACGGAATTCCAGGAAGCCTTGGCGGTGCAGTTGTAATGAACGCGGGCGCGTACGGCGGCGAAATGAAGGATATAGTTTGCGGCTGCGAGTATATAGATGAAGAGGGAAATTTGCATAGTATAAACGCTGATGAGTTTGATTTTTCGTACAGACACAGCTATTTTTCTGATAAAAGCCTTTGCATAGTAAGTGTTACTCTTAGACTAAATAAGGGCAATCATACTCAGATAAAGCAAACAATGACTGAACTCTTAAGTAGACGAAAAGAAAAACAGCCGCTTGATTTTCCAAGCGCTGGAAGTACCTTTAAGCGCCCCGAGGGGAGCTATGCTTCTATGTTAATTGACCAGTGTGGTTTAAAAGGCTTCAGAGTAGGGGATGCGCAGATAAGTGAAAAGCACGCAGGCTTTGTTATAAACTTAGGCAACGCAACCTGCAATGATGTTCTTTCTTTATCACAAAAAGTTGCTGAAATCGTTCTTGAAAAAACGGGATACAAGCTTGAATTGGAAGTTAAAATAATTTGATTTGGAGTTTTTATGGAAATAGTTATTGTAACGGGTCTTTCAGGCTCGGGAAAATCTCGCGCAATGGTTGCGCTTGAGGATATTGGATATTTCTGTATTGACAATATGCCGCCTCAGTTAATACCTAAAATATCTGAGATTTGCACTAATGGCAAAAACAAAAAGCTCTCCAGGGTTGCTATTGCAACAGATGTTCGCGGCGGAGATTTGTTCTATGCTCTGTATGATGGGCTTGACGAGCTAAAAAAGCAAAATATTTCTTATAAAATTCTTTTTCTTGATAGTGTTGATGCTGTTCTAATGAACAGATACAAGGAAACACGCCGCAAGCATCCGCTTGATGATGGAATGCTTGGAACTCAGTCTGCTATAAACGCTGAAAGAGCAATGCTCAGGCGCATCAGAGAGTCTGCCGATTACATAATTGATACCTCGTTTTTATCGCCCTCGCAGCTAAAGGAACGGATAATAGGTCTGTTTTTAGGCGATAAAAGAAAGTCGATGATTGTGCAGTGCGTCTCATTTGGTTTTAAATATGGCTTACCCAACGAAGCGGACCTTGTTTTTGATGTAAGATGTATTCCTAATCCTTTTTATATTGATGAACTTAAAGACAAAACGGGATTAGATGAGTCGGTTTATGATTATGTAATGAAGTGGCCTCAAGCGCAGATTTATGAGAAAAAATTGGTCGATATGATTGATTATCTAATTCCTTTGTATATAGACGAGGGAAAAAGTCAGCTCGTTATTGCGATTGGCTGCACCAGTGGAAAGCATCGCTCGGTCGTGTTTTCTGAAATACTCAAAAAGCATATTTCTGAAAACGGAATAAATGTAAGAGTAAATCATAGGGATATTGACAAAAAATAAAGTAGGTAAACTCAAATGACTTTTTCAAATCAGGTTAAAATTGAGATATGCGAAGCATATAAGATGCCTGATAGCTGTAAAGCTTCTTTGCTTTACGGCTTGCTTTGCTCTGCAAAAGCATATTCCGAGAGGGAAATCGAGTTTTTATCTGAATGTAATGAGGTTGCGGTATACTTTTCCAAGCTGATTGGTCGTCTTTATCGCATTAATGCGCCCGTTTTAACTCTTTTTGCCTCAAAGGAACAAAAGAAAGACTTGTATCAGGTTAAAATTGATGATGCAAAAATCTGCAAAAACATATGCGACAGCTTTAACTGCGGCAAGTTCTCTGAGATAATAAGCTTGCTTTCGCTTGACGAAGCTATTACATGGGCTTATATAAAGGGCGCTTTTTTGGGATGCGGCTCCATTGCCGATCCTTCTGCAGAATATCACCTTGAACTTTCCTTCAAAAACAAGGATTACGCAGTTTTTACTCATAATATGCTAACTGCACTTGAGTTTTCTCCTAAAAGAATGGCAAGGCGAGAAAATGAAGTTGTATATTTTAAAGATAGCACTGCAATAGAGGATATTTTAACCGGAATTGGTGCTATTAAAAAAAGCTTGGAGCTTATGGACTCCAAGGTTATAAAAGACCTCAGAAACAGAATAAATCGCAGAAACAATTGCGAAACCGCCAATCTTAAAAAGACTATAAATGTTGCGTTAAATCAAGTCGATGCAATAAATTACATAGCTTCAAAAAGAGGTATGGAGTTTTTGCCTGATGACTTGCAAAAAATTGCTAATTTCAGGCTTGAAAATCCCGAAATGCCGCTTAGCGAAATGACACGTGAGTTAAATGGCCAATTCAGTAAATCGGGAATTGACAGGAGACTAAAAAAAATAGTTCAGATTTCAGAGGAATTAAAACAAAAATAGGGAAGTGAGTTTATGTCCGAGTTTGTGCATCTCCACGTTCACAGCGAATACAGCCTACTTGACGGCGCTTGCAGAATCAAGCGTCTTGTTAGTCGTGCAAAAGAGCTCGGACAACCTGCCGTTGCAATAACCGACCACGGAGTAATGAACGGCGTTGTTGATTTTTATAAAGAGTGCATTGCGCAGGGAGTTAAACCCATCATTGGCTGTGAGGTTTATGTTGCTCCGAGAACAAGATTTGACAAGGTTTCGGGTATTGATGTGTCGCCTTATCATCTTGTTTTGCTTTGTAAAAATAATGTTGGCTACCAAAATCTTATTAAAATGGTTTCCCAGGCTTTCACCGAAGGATTTTACACTAAACCAAGAGTTGATTTAGAGCTACTTGAAGAAAATTCCGAAGGTCTTATTGCGCTTTCTGCTTGCCTTGCAGGAGAAGTTCCCAGAAAACTTGTGAATGATGATTATAACGGCGCCAAAGCCGCTGCCGAAAGATATATTGACGTTTTTGGAAAAGAGAACTTCTTTATCGAAATTCAGGACCACGGAATTGTAGAGCAGAAAAAGATTTTAGGCGATTTAAATAGACTTTCAAAAGAGCTTGGCGTCGGTCTTGTTGCAACAAATGATGCTCATTATATCGAAAAAATTGATTCAAAAATGCAGAATGTTCTGATTAGCATTCAGACAGGCAAGACTATTTACGATGAGGGCGGACTTGAATTTTCTACAGAGGAATTTTATATAAAATCCAAAGAGGAAATGGAAAAATTGTTTTCTGCCTTTGATGGTGCTATTGAAAATACGGTTAAAATTGCTGATATGTGCAATGTAACATTTGAGTTTGGAAACACTAAACTGCCTAATTACACCGCGCCCACAGGTGAAAATAACCGCGATTATTTCTATAGACTCTGCTTTGAGGGGCTTTATAGAAATTACGGCAAAGATGTTGACGAGAAAATAGTTGACAGATTAAATTATGAGCTTTCAATCATAGAAAAAATGGGATATATCACTTATTATCTCATTGTTTATGATTTCATTCGCTTCGCTAGGGAAAATGATATTCCCGTTGGCCCAGGCAGAGGCTCGGGCGCGGGAAGCCTTGCGGCTTATTGCATTGGTATAACGGGAATTGACCCAATCAGATACAATCTTCTCTTCGAGCGTTTTCTTAACCCCGAAAGAGTCAGTATGCCTGACTTTGACGTTGACTTTTGTTACGAGCGCAGGCAGGAAGTTATTGACTATGTTATAAGAAAATACGGCGCTGATCACGTTGCACAAATCGTTACTTTTGGTACGATGGCGGCAAAGCAGGCTATTCGCGATGTAGGCAGGGCGCTTGGAATGAGCTATCAAGCAGTTGATGAAATCGCCAAGCTTGTCCCCAACGACCTTAAAATCACAATTGAAAAAGCACTTAATTCTTCTGAAAAGTTAAGAGAAAAATACAACGAGAGCGCGCAAATCAAAGAGCTTATTGATATGGCTCAAAAGGTTGAGGGAATGCCGCGCCACAGTTCTATGCACGCGGCAGGTGTTGTTATCACTGACAAGCCGGTTTCGGACTATGTTCCTTTGCAAAAAAACGATGACAGCGTTGTAACCCAGTTTCCAATGACCACCCTTGAAGAGCTTGGCCTTCTTAAGATGGACTTTCTTGGGTTGCGCACACTTACTGTGATTGACGATACTGTAAAGCAGATAAAAAAAAGAAATCCCAAATTTGATGAAAACAGCATATCTATAAATGACAAGGAAACCTTTTTAATGCTCTCAAAGGGCAACACAAAGGGCGTTTTCCAGTTTGAATCTGCCGGTATGAGAGAGGAGCTTATGGCTCTTAAACCTGAAAATATTGAGGATCTAATTGCTATTATCTCTCTATATCGTCCGGGACCTATGGATTCTATTCCGCAGTATAATAAAAACCGCCACAATCCCGAGGGCATAACCTACAAGCATCCGCTGTTAAAGCCCATATTAGAGGTTACCTATGGTTGCATCGTTTATCAAGAGCAGGTTATGCAGATTTTCCGCGAGCTTGCGGGATACTCTCTTGGAAAGGCTGACCTTGTAAGGCGCGCAATGTCAAAGAAAAAATTTGACGTTATGGAAAAGGAACGCAAGAACTTTATTTACGGTTCTGACGAGTGCGATGGAGCGATCAAGCGTGGCGTTGATGAAAAAACCGCCAACGAGATATTTGACCAGATGCTGAGCTTTGCTTCTTACGCCTTTAATAAATCTCATGCGGCGGCTTACGCGTTTGTTTCATACAAAACTGCATATCTTAAATGCCATTATCCCGTTGAATTTATGGCAGCGCTTATGACAAGCGTGCTTGAAAATACAGACAAGCTGATTTCCTATGTTTCTGCTTGTAGCGAAATGGGAATCAAGGTTTTGCCGCCTGATATTTCAAAGAGCGATATGGGCTTTACTGTTGATAATAACAACATTCGTTTTGGACTTCTTGCTATTAAAAACCTTGGAAAAGGTGTTATTAACTCAATAATAAAAAGTCGCCAACAGCAAGGCGAGTTTAAGTCCTTCTATGATTTCTGCAAGCGACTCAGCGGCAAGGATTTTAACAAAAAGTCCATTGAAAGCCTAATAAAGAGTGGTGCGCTGGATTCACTCGAGTATAATCGCAGGCAGATGCTTGAGGGTTACACCGAGGTGCTTGACGGTGTTGACGCCGAGAATAAGAGAACAATGTTCGGTCAAACCAACCTATTTGCGATGGAAAGCGTAAGCTTTACAGAGTCAAGCGGAGTGTCACTTGCACCCAAAGAGGAGTTTACAAACGATATAATTCTTAAGTTTGAAAAAGAAACTGTTGGAATGTTTATCTCTGGACACCCCATTACGCCGTATACTTCGCTTATTAAAAAGCATAGTTTTGTTACAAGCGGCGATTTAAACGATGGCTCTGGGCGCTTTTATGATGGGCAAAAGGTAAGTGTTCTGGGGGTAATTACTCAAATCAAGCTTAAAAACACAAGATCTAACAGATCGATGGCATATATTACATTAGAGGATATGGAAGGCGAGATCGAGGTTCTTGCATTCCCGAATATTCTTGCGAGATTTGAAAGTATGCTTTATGAGTATAAGGTTGATAACCAAAAGAGCATAGTTGTTATAAACGGTTCACTTGATATGAAGGACGAGGGAAGTGCTAAGCTTATATGTGACAGCGTTTCTTTTGCAGAGGATCTTGTAAAACCTGAGCCTAAAGAGAAAAAGCTATTCCTGAAAGTGCCTTCTGAGGACTCTTACGAATACAAAAGCATCTTAAATCTTATTTCACGCGCCGGCCGGGGAGATTATCAGGTTATCGTGCGAATTGCTGATAACAACAAGCTTCTTAAATTAGGTGACAAATTCACAACCGACTGTAACTACATTCTTATTGGTAACATTCGCGATTTGATAGGTGATGAGTGTGTTGTGATAAGAGATTAGAGGATGTAACATAAAGTAAAAAAGATGAGCGATTTGTCCATAAAAAAGTTCTTGTCAAATATTGACATAAATGTAACATAGTTATAAACTTATTTATAGTATATACTATATTATGGAGGAATCAGTATGCGATCAATCGGTGTTTTAACAAGCGGAGGAGATGCTCCCGGTATGAACGCTGCCGTTCGTTCGGTTGTGCGCTGTGCTCTCGCTGAGGGATTTAAGGTTTATGGTATTTATGATGGTTATAACGGTCTTATCAATGGCAAAATTGAAGAGATGTCCGTTAATAGTGTTTCTAATATTATAAATAAGGGCGGTACAGCTATTTATACCGCAAGATGCCTTGAGTTTAAGGATCAGGAAGGCGTTTTAAAGGGAAAAGAAACCTGCGAAAAGCTTGGCATTGAAGGTCTTGTTGTTATTGGAGGAGATGGATCTTTCCGTGGTGCAGCTGATCTTTCGTCAGCCGGCATTAACTGCGTAGGTATCCCCGGAACTATTGATAATGATATTACCTGTACCGATTATACAATTGGTTACGACACAGCAATGAACACCGTTGTTGATTTAATTGATAAGCTTCGCGACACCTGTAACTCTCACGCTCGTTGCAGCGTTGTTGAGGTTATGGGCAGAAGATGCGGCGACCTTGCTCTTAATGCAGGTCTTGCGGGCGGTGCAACAGCTATAGTTGTTCCTGAAATTCCTTTTGATTTTGAAAAGGATATTCTTGCAAAGGTTGTTGACGCTAAAAACAGAGGCAAGCACAACTTCATCGTTGTTGTTGCTGAGGGAATCGGTGGCTCTGCTGAAATTGCAAAGAAGATCGAGGAAGCTACCGGAATTGAAACCCGTGCCGCTATCTTAGCACACATTCAGCGTGGTGGCGCTCCTTCCGCAAAGGACAGAATCATTGCTTCAAGAATGGGTAAATATGCTGTTGACCTCTTAAAGAATGGAATCGGTAACAGAGTTGTTGCTATGAAGGGTAACGAAATTGTTGACTATAATATCCACGAGGCTCTTAAAATGAAAAAGAGCATCGATCAGGAGCTCTTTAAGCTGGCAGATTTAATTAAATAAAACCAGAACCCTATGTAATTTGTTACATAGGGTTCTTTTTTTATATAGGTTTATATTTTTCGATCAGAGCAAGCGCAACTTTAATGCCGTCAACTGCAGCGCTCATGATTCCGCCTGCATATCCCGCGCCTTCACCGCATGGGTAAAGTCCACTTACAGACACAGACTCCAGATTTTCTCCACGCAGAATTCTGACTGGAGATGATGTTCTTGTTTCGATGCCGGTTAAAATAGCGTCATTTGCATCAAAACCGCGTATTTTTCGCCCAAAATCATTTAAACCGAATTTCATCATATCTGAAATTTCAGAGGGGAAAATAGCGTTAAAATTGCATTCTTTTACACCGAGCGAGTAGGTGGGCTCAACTCTGCCTATATTAAGCTCGGCTTTGTTGTTAAGAAAAGCACCAATATTTTGAGCGGGGGCAGAGTAGTTACTGCCTCCTGCAACAAATGCGGCTTTTTCGTATTTTCTCTGGAAGTTGATTGCATCCATAGGATTTTCGCCGAAATCCTTTCCCGAAACCGAAACAACAAGCGCGCTGTTTGCATTTTTGCCGTCTCTCGCGAAAACACTCATTCCATTTGTAACAACAGTTCCTGCTTCGGAGGACGACGGCACAACAGTTCCGCCTGGGCACATACAAAAGGTGTAAACAGCTCTATCATTTTTTCTGAGCGAAAGCTGATATTCACCCTTTGAAAGAAGCGGATGACCTGCGTATTTTCCGTATAAACCAAAATTTATGTCGTCCTGCAGATGCTCAATTCTGACGCCAATTGAAAATGGCTTTGTTTGCATTATAATATCCTTGCTAAGTAGCATTTCAAAGGTATCTCTGGCACTGTGCCCGATAGCTAAAACAAGAGTAGAGCAGGGAATAGGCGAGTTATTTATGAAAATTCGCTCAATTTTGCCGTTTTTGACCGCTAAATCAGTTAACTGAGAATGATTTAAAACCTCGCCGCCGAGCAAAATAATCTCGGTTTTGATTGATTTAACGACCTCTCTCAAATAATCCGTTCCAATATGCGGCTTTGCCTTTTTAAGAATCTCAGACGGTGCGCCAAAACGAACAAGTTCATTTAAAACAAAATCACAAAGAGGATCATTGATTCGGGTGGTAAGTTTACCATCAGAAAAAGTTCCTGCGCCGCCTTCACCAAACTGAACATTGCTTTGGGTATCAAGCTTACCGGTTTCCCAGAACAGAGAAACATCCTTTACGCGCTTATCTACTTCTGCACCGCGTTCGATAATAATCGGTCGATAGCCGTATCTTGCTAATACCAAGCCAGCAAACATTCCGGCGGGTCCAAAGCCAACAATTACAGGTCTGTTTTTTAATTCGGTTTTTCCGCAAGTGGCTTTTGGAAGTGATGATGTAATATTTCTAAAAGTTATTTTTGAGTTGTTGAGCTTTTTAACAAGAGTTTTCTCGTCTTTTTCAGTTACAAAACCAACAGATGAAACAAGCTGAGGTTGTTTCCTGTGTCTTGCATCTATTGATGTTTTAAGTACAAAGCAATCTAATATATCATTATTAGACAACGAAACAAGCTTTGTTGCTTTTTCTATTGACAAGTTAGGATTATCATTAAGGTTTGTTATAATATCAGAAACAACAATCAATTGCTTTCACCTCTCATTTTACAAAATGAAGCCGCCCCGCATTAGCAGAGCGGCTTTTTGAATTTAGTCAGCTCGAACTACAACTTCATAACTTCCGTATGCCCAGAAAACACCTTTTTTAGTAGGAACAGTAATTGTGGCAGGAAGAGTTGTTACGCCGCTTGAAAGCGTAGTAGCCGAAAAATCAACTTCTATAATAATATCCTGAGCAGTGATGCTGTTGATGATTGTTCGTTCTCCAACTAAAACAACATTACTGAGTTTCTTTGTAATAAGACTTATTTCCTTGTCCTCAGGGGCGCTGATAAATTTAAACTGATTTACAGAGAATGTTTTTTGTTGCATATTGTTTGAAGGAATCGTTACATCAACCGAGGTTGTGTTTGCGATGTTTATAAATCCTGACGGGAGTTCGATGTCTAATGTTACAACATCACCGGGTTTAACACTCTTTAAATCAACATATCTGACATAAAGCTGTGACATTGCATCAATAGTTTCAACAGGACCCGCAACCTCAATCTCTGTGAGTGAAAGTGTATATGCAAACTCACTGTCTGTAAAATTAGTGGGCTTATTTATAAAATCAGCGGCGATTGGGAGCTTTTTAATTTTAAGAACCGGAACAGAAACATCCACAACCTCTTTGTCAAAAGTTATACTCTGACTTTCAACAGTATTTCCGGACTCATCATAGAGAACTAAGGGAACTGATGTAAATGTAGCTGTTTCTGTTAGATCTTTTTTACGGTCATTTATTTTTGCAATACAGTTTGTGACTGTATTTATAACACTTTCAGGACCAGAAATAGTGACTTCTTGAGAGGTAGGATAACCTTTATCAAGCATAAACTCGTCTTTAGCCGAGAGATTTGAAATATCG
The DNA here is from genome assembly GCA_964508295.1 of uncultured Oscillospiraceae bacterium. Classification (GTDB taxonomy): domain Bacteria; phylum Bacillota; class Clostridia; order Oscillospirales; family Ruminococcaceae; genus SIG578. The sequence continues at coordinate 46,479 of CAZDSQ010000001.1, forward strand.
GTTGTAATTGGAAGAGTTTTTGTTGATAGCTTGTCAAAATTAACTTGAATTGATTTTGGTGAATAATCAAGAACGGTTAAATTCTTGTTTTGATCTCTAAGACTCACATCAATGTAAACTGTATGTTTACCCGTAGTAGTAACTCTACCAACAGAAAGACTAACCAAAAAATCTTCTTTTGTGACAGAATTTAAGGCACCGCGCGAGCCAGAAAGGGTAATATCAACTGCGTCTTCGCTGTGATCAAAGGTGCTTAATCCCAAGGCGGCAACTGCTGTTCCCTCTACAGAGAAGTCAATAGGAACATTCCTAATAATTTTTTCACTTTCTGTTTTAACTGTAAGTGTTACGGCAGACCAAATAATTACAGCACCAATAATGGAAAAGACCTTGCAAAATGTTTTATTATCAAACAGTCTGGAAATATTAAAATGTTTCATTTTGAATTCCGCCTTCCCAGAACTGATTTTATTTTGCTTTGTTTTTTTTGAATTTGATTTCCGTTCTCATCAAGATCAAATTCAAGCAGGTTTTCGGTAAGATATTCTTTGAGGGTTTCTTTTGTGAAATTGCGGATAAGCTTGCCATCAGTTGCAATGGAAATAATTCCTGTTTCCTCAGAAACTACAATCACGATTGCATCTGAAACCTCACTGACGCCCAAAGCTGCTCTGTGCCTTGAGCCAAGACTTATATTTTCAACCTTGTCAGAAGGCTGGAAGAAGCAGCTTGCGGCATACAGTCTTCCGTCACGAATTATAAGTCCGCCGTCGTGAAGGGGCGAATTAGTAAAAAAGATGTTTGTAATCAAAGAAACTGAGGGAATTGAGTCAATAACAACTGCGCGCTCAACGCTTTCGCCTAAACGAGTTTTACGCTCGATAACAATCAAGGCGCCGGTTTTGTCGCAGGACAAGCGGTAACAAGCCTCACAAATAGGGTCAATAGAATATCTCCATTTGGAGTCGGTGTCCTTAGAAGGTTGCTTAAAAATATGCGAAATCTGGCTACGGCCAACCTTTTCAAGTGCTCTTCTGATTTCAGGTTGGAATATAAGCGCGATAGCAACAAGACCATATTGAAAAACATACTGCAGAATAAAAGAGATAGTTGTTAAATCAAATACTATTGCAAAAAGGTAAAATACAAGGAAAAGAATAATTCCTTTAACGAGCTGAGCAGCCCTTGTTTCCCTTACAAACTTAATTGCAAAATATAAGATAACGGCAACAAGGGCGATATCTATCAGATCAAGATACCACCTGTCAAAATTAATCAAATCATTAAATAGACTGGAAAAGAAATCTCCAACTGCAATAAAAAAATCCTGCATATTAACACAATTCCTTTGCTTATTATGCTTTTATACTATTATTTTACCATATTTTTTAGAAATTTCAATGAGTTTTTGTCTATTTAATAATAAATTTATAATTATATTTGCCTTAGAATATTGCAGAGATAATCAATCTCTTTTTCAGTATTAAAATACGAAAAACTTACCCTTACAGTACCTGTTTCTCTTGTTCCCAAAAAGCTGTGTGCTATTGGAGAGCAATGTAAACCGCTTCTGACGGCTATATTATACTTGTCAAGTGTATCAGCAATATCTGTAGAGGCTTTGCCCTTTACATTGAATGAAACAGTTGCGACTGCCTTGTTTTCGGCTGGCTCGCTTGAATAAAGCAAAATATGTGGCATTTGAATCAGTTTTTTGTAAAAATAACGTGCCAGTTCAAGTTCGTGACTGTAAATATTATTTATTCCAACTTTATTTATGAAAGAAATGCCTGCGGATAAACCTGCTGCGCCAGATACGTTAACAGTTCCGCTTTCAGCCACATCAGGCAGAAAATCAGGCTGTTCTAAACTTGTTGAAACACTTCCGGTGCCGCCGTAAATAATAGGGGAGAGCGAAATTTTTTGATTTATTATCAGTAAACCTGTACCAGTGGGTCCAAATAGACCCTTGTGACCGGGGCAGCACAAGATATCTATGCTGTCCTGATGCATGTTTATTGGAATAATGCCTGCGGTTTGCGATGCATCTACGCAGAAAATCAGATTTTTACGCCTGCAGAGCTCTGAAATTTCTTTAATTGGTGCGATTTTTCCGGTAACATTAGATGCATGAGTGCAAATTATCATTTTTGTGTTGACATCGGCGAGTTTTTCGAACTCTTTAACGGCCAAATCTGCGTTTTCGAATGAAATTTTAGCAACTTTATAACTGCAGATATTATTGCTTTTAAGATAATCTAACGGCCGCATAACAGAATTATGTTCAAAATTAGAAACAATAGCATTTCCGCCGTTTTTCATTACGCTGAATATAGCTAAATTAAGTGCCTCAGTACAGTTTTTTGTTAATATAACACGTTCACAATCAGGCATTCCAAAGAAATCAGCCGCTTTTTCTCTTAAATTATATACTATTTTGGCCGCATTTAAGGACATTTTATGGCCACTTCTACCAGGGTTTCCACCATATTTTGTAATACTATCGTAAACAGCCTTTGCAGTTTCGGGCGGTTTTGGATAAGAAGTGGCCGCATTATCAAAATAAATCATAAGTACACCTCGTCATCCGATCGTATGTCATTTATCTTGATATTGTTTTTTTCTAAGATATTTTTTGCGGCTTCCAGTTGATTAGAATTTATTACAACACTATAGCCACAGCCACAGCTGCTGAATTGAGAGGGAGTTTTAACTACCAAGCCATAAATATGATTTGCACTAAGAACTTTTTCTGATTTCATTGCAAATGTAACCGAAGGCATATTTATATAAATTTTTTGCATGAAAACACCTTCCTGAATTTTTAAATTTAAAACCATTACATTATATGCAATAGAAAAAAATTTCGATAAAAGATCAGAAGATGTTTTAAAACAAATTTATAAAATATATAGTTTAAATACAAATCCATTCATTATAAAAAGAGGGATAAAAGCAGTAAATGAGCTATTTTGCCAATGTTTCGGCACTTATTGCTTCCCCGAGTTATACAAAATATTTATTTTGTCTATGTATTTCTGCTGTTCCCTATGTCCTCTCAGACCGAAAGCGTATGCGCAAGAATATGGAACGTTTAAAGGGATATTTCTACGCTATGCTGCTTGAATATGACCATTGGTCTGATTCAGCTCGGCAAGAGTTTCTCGATGAAGCTCGATTGCGGTTTGAATCGCAAAAGAAATATAATTTTTTCCGTGATGAGCTTGTCGATACTGTTAAAGGTTATGAGCCTGGTTATCAGCCTTTAACAGTTGCTTAAGGTGATTAGTATGAAAAAATCACTTCATCCGATCCACCCTTTTTTCCGTTGTGTAGATTCAGCTATTTTCTTTGATTTCGTAGAGTATGTTTTGCGCAATTTTAAGTGCGAGCTTTTTCAGCTTCCCCAGGATGAACAACTTTATTTATTTTCGAGATTTAGGCTATTGGAGTATATGTGATTATGCAATGTAATGATATTTAATTATTTTAAGGAGTGTAATTTTATGATTAAATGTACAATTGAAGGTCTTTTTGTAGGTAGTTCTCAGATGGCTAATAGAAATGGCAGCGGCACCACTACTGTCGCAGATATCTACGTTATTAAGCTTAAGAAATCTTTTCAGATTTTCCGTTATGAACAGCAGCACCAGGACGGTACCGTTGTTTCAATCCCTTGTGAGCTTCGTTTCCGTCAGGATGGCTCTCCTTATTTTGTTTATTTAGCTCCTTCTGAAGCGCTGCAGAACGAAGCTGATAAAAATAACTCTGTAAAGGAGAATAAATGATGGACGGTGTTACTATGTCTACAATACTCACCAGTATTGGTGCTGTTTTTACCCAGGTTGTTACTTGGGCTGGTGATGTCCTCGGTCTGATAGCTTCAAATCCCATCCTCCTGCTTCTTTGTGTTGCTCTTGTGATTGTCGGTTTTGTTGTTGGCTGGGTCTCTCGCCTATTCCGTACAAATTAAGGAGGTCTGATTTATGGATACTATTCTCAGTAATATCGGTTTAGTTTTTACCCAGGTTATCGCCTGGGCAGGAGATGTCCTCGAGCTTATTGCAACAGAGCCTATTCTTTTACTTATGTGCGTTGCACTTGTAATCGTTGGATTTGTTGTCGGCTGGGTCTCTCGCCTATTCCGTACTAACTAAAGCTTAAAGCCCTCGCTCTGAGCGGGGGCTTTATTCAAATAAGGTGATTTTATGAAAAAGAAAATTATATGCCTTGTTTCTTCAGTTCTTTTATCTGTATTCCTTTTTTGTATGCCGACTTTTGCATACTCTCAGCTTTTTACAAATTACTTTAATTTGAATTATATTTCATTAGGTTCTTTGCCTGCTTCTGACTACTATAATATTGTTAATCAGGAAGCTGGACAGATGGATGTTAAAACTTCTGACGGTAGTGATTTTGCCGAGTTTAGCTATATTGATATCTATTTTAGCTATTTCGGTACAACTATCAATGCTGGTGATCGCTTTGTAGGTTCTTTTTATTTCGTTGTATCAGACTATGCCTCAAATGGCAAAAATCCGAATAGTCCGCCCGCTACTTCAAGTATTCAAGCTCAAATTAATGGCGGTAGCTCTACTGTAATTGGAAAAGTTACTTTAGTAGCTCATTCTTATGATACTTCTATAAACTCAAATTTATATCGTTTTAAGGTTGATTTTGACTGTTATTTCAAAGAAACTGTTGAGCGTATGCAATGTTCAATTCGCGTAAACTTTAATGGTTTTACCCCTCAGACTTCTCATATGATTTCAGCACAATTTCTTGAGATCTATAATTTTTATTTAGGTGCTGCCGATGCTCCTGAAGCTCCGAAGTATAGTGACCCTTACGATTCTTATGGGTCTGATCTTGATTCAACCGTGGATGGGATAGATAATTATACAGATGAGGAACAGGAAATTCTTGATAAAACCGAGTCTGGCAGAAATGAAGCTTTGCAGCTTTTCAATAATTTGACCGATACCGTTGGTCAGATTTCTCATACTCTTTTGGCCGTAACTTATGGTTTGAATTACTTTATCGGTTCAAGTGCTTTGCTTCATTCGATTTTGTATATTTCTCTTGCTCTCGGTTTTGTGCTATTTATTTTCAATGCAGTCCCCTCTTTATCTCATTCCCGTTCTCGTTCAGAACCCAGGAATACTAATTCTGGTAAGAAAGGTGATGGTGGTTAATGCTTAATTTCTTTGATATGTTGGCTGAATGTTTTGACTTAATTCTTGCCTTTTTTACTACTATTGCAACTCTGATAACTAATTTCTTATCTGGACTTGTTACTGCTTTTAGAATCTTAACTGACGTTGTTACCATTCCCGTTATTTTTACTGCTTTTGTTCCTGGTATTATTTCATCTGCAATTTTTATCTTTGTTGCTCTGGGTGTCATAAAGTTTATTATAGGACGGTGAGATTATGGGAAATATTACTGGTTGCTTTACTCTTATAGTTGATTTTTTCTGGGATTTTGTTACTCTCCTGGATTCAAAAGTAAGGTTTGATTTCTTTGGAGCTCTTTCGATTTCTATAGTTGATATTTTTGTCGGTTTTATTATTTTAGGATTTGTTATATCTGTATTTTGGAGAGGTGCAAAAGCATGATTATTTTATCTTGTTTACCATTTATTCTTGAAGGCTTTACTTACGTATCGGGTGTTTTTTTACTGTCTTATGTTTTTGGAATCGTATTTAAACTATTCGGAGGTGCTCGCCGATGAGCTTGCAGGTAATTCTTTTAATGGCTATATTTATGGTTTTATGTATTTTTGTTTTTGGTGGAGGTGTTAATTGATGCAAACAATTCTTGATGCCCTTAGAGCTGTTCTTGGTGAGCCTGATTTTTATAAACAGCTTACAAGTAGCAGTAACTATACCTGGGACTATGCTGCAATGATTGAATATATGGTTGGTGCTCTTATCCTCTGTATCGTTGTTTCATCCGTTTTCCGCATAGTCGCTCTTCTTTTCAAAAGAGGTAAAAACTGATGATTAGAGTATTTTTCGGTAATATCGGATGCGGCAAGACTACCCTGGCAGCACGTCAGTTTTATAAGTGCCTTCGACGTGATCAGCGAGACGTTAATAGAAAACGTACACCACTTTATGACTATTACATTTCAAATTTTGAATGTGAGCTTGCGCAGTTCTGCCGCCTTGCCGATCTCGGACGTTGGACTTTCCCTGAACATTCGTATATCATTATCGACGAAGCTGGCATTGAGTATAATAACCGTAAGTTTAAATCTCTCCCACAAGAAACGATTGCTTGGCTTAAGCTTAGCCGACACTACAAATGCGACGTTGATTTTCTCTCTCAGAGCTGGGATGATATGGATATTACGATTCGCCGCCTGGCATCAGAGCTGTGGTATGTACGTAAGCTCGGACCTTTCACAATGCTTCGCCGAATATATAAACGAGTAGGCATTGACTCAGAAACCCACCAAATTTGCGATTTTTACGAGTTTGGCAAAATACTGCCTTGTATACTTCCCCCACCTTTTAGGCAGCATAACATCGAAATTTTCCTGCGAAAACCCTATTATAAATACTTCGACAGTTATACTAAACCCGAAACCCCCGTCTTTCCTTTCTCAGAGCTTAAAGCAAAAGCTGTTCCTTTTCCGAAGCAGCTGCTTACCTGGATAAAAGGAATTGGGCCGCGCGCCCTTAGCGCAGTTACCAGATTGCAGCTTAAAGAGAAGCTTGCCCTGGTCCTCGACCGCCTGCGCTGCAGGAAACAGTAAATTCTCCTGCCTTTTGTTACCAAAAAAAGACAAACAAAACCCGCCAAACATATTGGCGGGTTTTAGTTTGTCTGACGCCCCAAAACCCCGAGGGGTATCACGGGGTTAAAATTCCTCATATAATCCTTGGGTTAAAATTCCTCATATAATCCTTGACAAATGCAAAATTATGCCTTAAAATGAAAATACCGGATGCGCAGCATCCGTCTAAACATCCGGTACCGGTCGCTGAGGGGCAGTTCCCTTACTGCCCCCTGCAAACTTTAAGGGAGTGAATGACTATGACACAAGAATTTTTCGAGAAAAATTACAAATTCGGAATGGACTGGTTGAACGGTGTTCTACCACTTACTGAGGTTGACGAGGTTTTTGATATGCTCGAATCCTTTTCGTCTAAGCTTAAGAAAGATCGTTGGAAGCTTATGTCGAAGGGTAAGTATAACTATCAAGTCCGTTATTGCCTTGATGATAAAGGTTTTATTCAGCTTATGTATAATACTGATTATTATGATGCTGACGGGAATCCTGGACTTACTGCATTAAATCCCGATGAATCAAATAACCCCTATATTTTCTTTTCTATTTCGGGTGATGGTATCAGATACCTTGCTTCTATCGGTGGCGAAATGACCGCTTTAAATAAGCTTTTATGCTATTTTTATGCAAATGGTTTCAAAGCTACTCGTTTTGATGTCTACTGCGATATTCTTGATAAAAGAAATGAAATCGTTCCTCTTCTGAAGAAGTCTTTTGATTATTTTATTCATCCAAGAGTTAGTTATCCTACTTTAACTACTGGTTTTCATCGCGATCGTAAAAATATTCAAATCCGTTATTCTTATGATGATGATGGCAAGAGATTCTATAATCTGCAGTTAGGTCATCATGGCTCTTTATTCGGTATGTTCCGTTGCTATAATAAGCTTATTGAGGTGCAGGATGGCAGACTTGCAGGCTTTTCATCCGAGATTTTAAAGCAATACGGTGTATCTGATTATTGGTATAGGTTAGAGTATGAGATACACGAACATGCTGCAGCTTGTTTTAATGCTGCTATGCAGGAGAGCTGCGAAAACAATCAGCTTTCTGTTCGGAGTATTTTTTGTGTTGCTGCAGAAAAAATGTTTTCTCCTGTTACTGTTAAAGGTTTAGGTATGAAGCTTGCTGATTCAGATAAGTGTGTTATATGGCTTGATTTTCTCAGCTTCGTTCGACAAAATGATTTATTTTGTCTATTTATGTAGATTTTTTAAAGTGACTTCCCTATAATAAAAACATCCCGATTTTTATCTCGGGATGCTCTGTATTTTTATTTTACGGAATTAACAAATTTCATAAATGCATCTCTTCCGTCTTCTGTGCATTTGTAAACTCCTGCACATTCCAAAACTTTTCCAAATACAATTCCAACTTCTTTTTCAATAATTTCATTAATATTATCTTTATTTAAATCGGAATATTTTTGTTTGATTTCATCTACCCAATCGGCATGCTTCTCAAGTTCTGCATCAGCGCGAATATCGTCTCCATTGATTATAGCATCGCAGAGTCTTGAAAGTTCCCTTTCGAGCCTTGCAGGAAGAACGGCTAATCCCATAACCTCTATAAGACCGATATTTTCCTTCTTAATATGATGATATTGTGCGTGCGGATGATAAACACCAAGCGGATGCTCTTCTGATGTGATATTGTTACGAAGAACTAAGTCCATCTCAAACATATCGGCATTTTTTCTTGCAATAGGAGTTATTGTGTTGTGAGGCGCACCATCGGTTTCGGCAAAAATAAAAGCTTCCTCGTCGGTATACCCTCTCCACTTTGTTAAAATTTTATCAGACAGTTCAATTATTCTATCGGTGTTTTTTCCACGCAATCTGATAACAGACATCGGCCACTTAACAATTCCTGCCTCAACATCATCAAAACCATCAAATTTAATGGTTTTTTCAATCGGAGCCTTTGCCATAGCAAAATCATATCTTCCGCCCTGGAAATGATCGTGGCTTAAAATAGAGCCGCCAACGATCGGTAAATCAGCATTTGAACCCAAGAAATAATGCGGGAAAAGCTTTACAAAGTCAAAAAGCTTAACAAACGTGGCCTTCTCTATTTTCATAGGAGTGTGCTCAAAGTTAAACACGATACAATGCTCATTATAATAGACGTAGGGTGAATACTGAAGACCCCAAGCGCTCTGGTTTACTGTTATAGGAATGATCCTGTGATTTTGTCTTGCAGGAGAATCAACTCTACCAGCATATCCCTCGTTTTCGCGGCACAAAAGGCATTTGGGATATCCACTCTGCTTTGCATTTTTTGCAGCAGCGATTGCCTTGGGATCCTTTTCAGGTTTTGAAAGATTTATTGTGATGTCTAAAGTGCCGAATTCTGTTTCGGTTGTCCATTTCCTATCCTTTTTAATTCTGTCAACGCGAATATAGTTACTGTTACGGCTTAAATCATAATAAAATTCGGTTGCAGCCTTAGGGCTACTCTGATATAAAGTGTTAAATTCCTTTATAACCTCGCTCGGCCTAGGCATAACTGCGCCCATAATCTTTGTATCCAATAAATCGCGATAGACGATACTATCCTCTATTATCCCCTGCTCTATCGCATAATCGCAAATTCCGTTTAAAATTACACAGAGGTCAGCGTCTTCGCTTGCCTCATATGTATACTCATTTAAATTAAGAATTTCGATTATTCTGTTAACAGTGTAAGTTTTATCAAGCTCATTGATAAGCTTTTTATCAAGGGCATAGTTAACAAGAGCCGTAATTAACTGGTTTATGTTCATAAAATTCACTCCAAGATTTAATAAGAATAAGACAAAACAGCCTTAGCAAAATCTAAGGCTGTTTTTAATAGGTTTTGAGTTAGTCGTCCTGCTCCTGTTCGCAGCAATCACAATCGTCACAATCGCAATCACAGCAGTCGAGGTCAAACTCTAAAGTTTCACCGCAGTTGGGACACTGAAGCTCGCCATCATTAAGAATAGCATCATCAATATAAATGTCGTCACCGCAGTTGGGACAAGTAATTTTAATAAGCTCGTCCTCATCTTCTTCGTCGTCCTCATAAAAGTCTTCCTCTAACGACTCGAGATCCTCGTCGATTAAGTCTACCTGCTCGGTAACAACTGCGAGCTCATCATCAAGATCGGCAACTGTGAGTGCGATATCATCAACAAGGTCGATAAGTGCATTGATAAGCTTGGTTTCAGGTTTTGCTTCGTCAAGCGCAAGACCGCTTGCAAGACCCTTTAAATATGCCGCTTTTTCTGTTAAGGTCATTTAAAATGCCCCCTTTATATTTTTTGAAAAGGTTATGCTCTTTCCATGTATTCTCCGGTTCTGGTATCAATTCTGATGATATCACCTTCATCAATAAAGAGAGGAACGCGGATTTCCGCACCGGTTTCAAGAGTTGCGGGTTTACTTGCATTAGTAGCTGTGTCGCCCTTGAATCCTGGATCGGTCTGAGTTACCTCGAGCTCTACAAAGAACGGGGGCTCAACGCC
>CAZDSQ010000002.1:0-50469 GCA_964508295.1 uncultured Oscillospiraceae bacterium
ACCAAAGCATTCAAACCCGAACCTACAACCTATCGGTGAAACGTTCGGGTTTGTTATTTTCTTAAAAGATGTTAAATAGCCTTTGTTTGTGGCAGTACAGAATTAATCGCTCCGTACTGCCACTTCTTCGTTTCAATAAATTTCGTACATAAAGGAGATTTGAAATGAAGATAACAAAAACAAGGATTATTTTCTTTAAAGTTACAAGCATCGTTGATTTAAACAAAACAATATGCTATACTTATCTTACAAACAAAAAAATACAGATGGAGAATATATATGAAATACGGTGCAGTTTTACTTGCGGCAGGAAAAGGGAACAGATATCACGATGTTAAGCAGGATATAGAGTTTCACGGTAAGCCTATCTGGAAATACCCGCATGACCTTCTTATATCTATTTTGGGCAAAGAAAATGTTGTCGCTGTAGGCAAGGATATAGATGGCGGAGAAACAAGAACGGGCTCGGTTTTAAATGGACTGAAAACGCTTTCCGATGACACCGACAGAGTTATAATAGTCGAGGCGGCCCGCCCCATGCTCACTCGCGAGCATATCATTGAGCTTCTTAAGGACGAGCACCCCTCGGTTTCGTTTGTTCGCCCGCTTGTTAATACCGTTATTTACCGTGACGGAAGGTATTTAAACCGCAGTGAGCTTTACGACCTTTTAACTCCGCAGGCGTTTGATTACAAGCTGCTTTTAGAGGCGTATTTAAGCGGTAAGTTTTATGATGTAACTGACGATACAAGAATTATGTTTGAGTATCACGGAATCAAGCCTCATTTTATTGAAACAGGCTCAAATCTGTTTAAGGTTACATATCCCGGGGATCTTGAGATAATCGAGGCAATTTACAGAGCGCAACAGAATAAATAAAACCAGTCCCGCGTCGTCAGGCGCGGGGATTTGTTTGTGTAATATAGCCTAAAAAATTCTGTGGATTTGAGCGGTTTTAATAATTGACTAGCCCTTTAATTTAAGGTAAAATTATACTATCTATAGATATAAGGAGCACTACAATGAAAAGAAAACTGCTTTCTGTGTTTTTGTGCGCGGTAATGATACTCACAATGCTGCCGCTTTCGCTTTCGGTAAATGTTGCGGCGGCAACAAAGGAAAAAAGCAAGCTCGGTTTTAATATGTGCGTTTTTCCGAGTTGGGCAACAAACTACACAACCGACGGAACAAACACCGCCGCTGACAGACTTGAAGAGGCGGAGGATGTTCTTGCTGAGGGTTATGTCAATCAGGTTTTTATAAGAGTTGATGAAAACTTTGAGAAAATGATGGCACTTGCAGAAAAATACGACTGCCAGTTCTGGATAGGGGCAAGCGCTTTTCATTCGGAACAGCAGACGATAGAAAATTACATCGCCAATGTTGAAGAAAAAGTCGATCGCATTATCGCCGCAGGCCAGTGGGACAACTTCCTTGGCTTCTGGTGGGATGAGCCTGTCTGGGCACACGGCCAGAGCAATGAGGATCTTTATACAATGACCAAGACCCTTTACGAGAAATGGGGTAAGCGCAATTATATTGTTTTTGCGGTTGGGGCATTTCTTGGCGGGTATGAGGATGAGTGCGACACCATTGCTCCGGCGTTTACAACATACATAACCGATGCAGGCTGGGATAATTATTCGCACGATGTAGGTGACGAGGCGGTTGCGGCTCAGAGAGCAAACCCCGACGCCTATAAATCGACAAATGAAAAATACGGAACAAATATCAAAGATGCAAGGGAATACTACCGCTGGACTCACAGCAAGTTTCTGGAAAAATTTACAAACGATGTTAAGGTATGGTTCTACCCCTGTACATACAAGAGAACTACCAACACTACCGAAAAATACTGCCTTGACCATATGAACTTTTTCAGCGAGCTTCTTATGGAGCAGGAAAACCCCGGCGGACTTACTCTTTATACCTATCCTACATGGAGCACAGTAGGTCTTGAAGAGCTTTTGCCTGTTAAAAGTCTCAAAACAGGTGAGCAAAAGCTTTTCCCGAATGTAGAAAAGTGGGAGACCTTCGCAAAAAGACAAAAGGAGCTTTGCAAGCAGTACAGCGAGATTGAAATTGACGAAAATACAAAGATTCCCTTTGGTCACCTTAATGTAACTGAGGTTACAAAAAACAGCATTACCATTCAGGCAGAGGAAGGATATTCTTACTCGATAAGCGGTGGGGAATATAAAAAGGTAAGTAAATTTACCGGCCTTGAAGCACTCACAAGGTATACCATTTCGGTAAGACGTGATTCTGATAAGCAGACTAAAAGCTTCAAAGTCACAACAAAGGCTCTGTTGCCGTATGCTTCGGGCTACAATGATAATGCCAGCTATGCCATGCAGATTCCAAAATTTATTAAGAACTACAGCAGCACCTTTGGATACATATCTTCAACCCTTTCGCGAAATAAAGATGACACTGATTTTTATGGAAGCGCAAATGGATATATGCCTGTAAAAATTATTGATAATGAGAGATTTATAAAGGTTGTAACCAGCGGCGGTGATGGAAATGCCGTTATCGACTTTGCTTTTGGTGATGAGTGGAAATCCACCTCTGATGTCGGAATTTCCGACGGTATCAATACAGAGAAGCTTACCGCTTTTGCAATCCGCGTTAAAACAACCGGCGGCAGTGACGACCAGTTATCTATATTCGACTTCTATATTTCCAGCATCAAGGGGCAGAAACGAACCGATAACGCCAAAAACTATCCTATAAGATATTACGATATTAAAACTAAATCGGTTTCAACTCTTAAATATAATTATGGAATAAATATAACAGGGAATATCGACGGTTGGGTTATAGTGCCATTTAATGCATATAATGATTTGGACGGCGAAGCTTCCACAACTAACTTAGAGAGCATAAAAGAAAAATTGGAAGGATTCCAGATCTGGTTGCACGAAGGAAGCAATTGCAAACACGGCGGAAAGAGCAGTAGCTGGACCGATAAAGCCTGGTATATAGGAGATATTCTTTACATTGAGGATGAGGATTCCTTTGTAAATGGCAGAAATGCAGGCCCTATCGATATGCCCACTGTAAAGGATGCTGCGACTGTAAACAATAGCAGTAAGGTTGCGTCGACTGCTAATAATACAAATAACGGCTCTCAGTCTCAGAATGGCAGCGGTAATACTAATAACGATTCTAAAACAGAGAGTAACAGAAGACCAAACACATCGATCACATCATCAGGGCTTAGCGCTGACGGTGAAAATGAGAGCGGAATTTCTAATATTGACAATTCTTTAAGCTCAGGCTTAAACGGTCAGGATGGTATAGGCAGCTCTCAAAATGACGCGTCGCAGAGCGGTGATGCAAGCGATGATGGAAATCAAGGCTCAGACGGAGAGATACAGTATGAATACTATATCCCGACTTATGTTTGGTATATAGTTGCGGCAGGAGTTGTTTTGGCGGCAGCCGCAGCGGTTGTAGTGATAGTTGTGCTTAAGAAAAAGAAAGCAAATGCCCGACAAAAAGAACCTTTGACAGAAGCTGAAAAACAAGAGGAGCTAACAGAGGTTTAAAATAAAAAATACACAAAACACGCCCTTCAGAAATGCGCTGAAGGGCGTGTTTTGTGAATGTTTAACTAAATTTTCAAGTCGATTTAAGCAACATTCCTAATTGACTGTGAATGAGAAATTTAGTAAAATTATTATGTATAATGGCTTATTATTTTAGTTAAAACGTCTGGCTCTTATAAAAAGGAGGAACCTAAAATGAAAAAGAGGTTTTTTGCAGCACTGCTTTCGCTGGTTATGATTGCAGGCATTGTTGTGCCGCTCGCACCCAAGGCGAAGGCGGTCGATATTAAGGACGACTGGACCTTGGGCGTTAATATGTGGGGATTTAATAGTTGGGCGGATTATTACACAACAAACGGCGAGAATACCGCGGCAGATAAGCTCAGAGAGGTCGAAGATGTTTTAGCCGCAGGCTATCTTAATCATATGTTTGTCAGCTACGACGAAAACTTTACCAAGGTTCTTGCACTTTGTAAGAAATATGATGTTGATGTATGGGTAAGCTCGGGATTTTTCTATTCCCATAAGCAGACTATAGAGAACTATATGCTCAACGTTGAGGAAAAGGTTAACGACATTATAGAAGCGGGAATGTGGGACAATTTTATGGGCTTTTACTGGGATGAGCCCTTCCTTAACGGAATGACCAATGAGGACTTCTATCTGATGACTAAAACCCTCTTTCAAAAGTGGGGTAAGCGTAACTATCCGATATTCAGCCAGAATGCGTTTCTTGGCACATCTGACACCGTAGAGCAGGTCAGAACGTCAAGCTTTGAGTATGTAACCGATGTAAGCTGGGATAATTACAGCTACGATGTTCGTGAAGAAGCAAAGTCAAACACTGCACAGAATAATCAGATAAAAAAGAATGCCGAAACCTTTGGCGTTGAGATGGAGACCGCAGAGGATTATTATCGTTTTATCCACAGTAAGCTTATGGAAAAGATAGACCACGATGTCTATGTGTGGTTCCATCCTACTGCTTGGATCACCTCAACATACATAGGCGGAAGAGCCGATGAGGGCTACTGTGTCGGACACCTTGAATTTTTCCTAAAGCTTTTAAGCGAGCAGGAGCATCCCGGCGGTATCACCCTATACAGCTACGCATCGTGGAGTTACCCCGGGATTGAGCAGTATCTTGAGGTTCCCAATATTCAGACCGGCGAGCAGCTTCTTTATCCCGAGGTGGAAAAGTGGACAGAGTATTCGCAGGACTTAAAGAATATGGTTAAGCAATTCAGAACAAGAAAGCTTACAGCCTTAACCGATGGACCCTTTGGCCACCTTAATGTAATGTCTAAAACCGACAACAGTATAACCATTCAGGCAGAAGAGGGCTATACCTATTCCATTAACGGCGGCACATTCAAGAGTACAACCAAATTTACGGGCCTTAAGGCTGATACTACATATACAATAACCGTAAAACGCACCTCTGACGGAAGAACAAAGAGCTTCGATGTTAAGACAGATAAACAGGGCGGCGTTTATAATACGGGTCTTAACGATACCGCAAGCTATATTATGAAGATACCGACGGGTATTGATGCATACACAGGTACTTACGGACATATCAGCACAAACATTTCCCGTGACCGCTATGATGAGGATTACTATAAGAATAGTAAAGACGAGTATGCCAGCGGCGGCTATATCCATATCAAAAAGATAAACGGTGAAAGATTTCTGGAGATAAATAATAACGGTAGCGGAACTGCTAATACCAATATTTACCTTTGCTTCGGCGATGAAAAGCGCTCTAAGTATGATAAGGGCTTGTGGTCGGAGACTTACACCGATAAGCTGTCGGCGTTTGCAATACGTACTAAGATCACAGGCGCATCCCGCTCGAGCGAAATGATTGTTGATGCAACCGTAAGCAGTGTCAGACCGAGAAATGCCGACCGGTATCCTATTCTGTTTGTAAATAAGTCGACGGGTAAGATAACCGAACTTGAATATGACGGCGGTATCAATATTACGGGAAATGTTGATGGTTGGATAATAATTCCTTTTGACGCCTTCCTTGATTTTGATGAAAATGCAAATACAACAAATCTTGCATATATCAAGGAAAATATTCAGTCCATTCAGCTATGGCAAAAGAGTGAGGATTGGAAAGGCATAAAATGGTACGTTGGTGATATGTTTGTCCTTGAAAATGTAGAGGCATTTGCCGCCGCGCAGACAGGAAAAACAGTAACCGTACAGCCTGAATCGAGCAGTAGCGCTCCCGCCGATAACAACAACAATAATACCGTAAGCTCCGACACCTCGTCGAAAGTTTCTGTTTCAAGTGAACCCGAGGCTGACGAGAATGTCAGCAGCGATGCTCAGAGTGACAGTGCCCAGAGTGATAATGCTCAGGGTGACGATGACCGGAATGGCGGCGGGGAAGTAGAGTATGAGTACTATATCCCCGACTATGTGTGGTATATAGTTGCGGCAGGTGCGGTGCTTGTAATTGCCGCAGCAGTTATCATAATTATCGTTGTAAAGAAAAAGAAGGCGGCTTTGGCTGCTAAGGGCGATAAGATAGTTTTTGGTGATGATGAGTCTCAGACAGAAACGGAGGCCCAACCCGAAACCGAAAACACAACCGAGCCCGAAACAATAGAGGATTAATAAAAGACAATAGAAAACCGTTGTTAAAGGAATTTGTAAAAAAGGAGCGACAGCGAGACTTCCTTATGAGAAGTCTCGCTGTCGCTCCTTTTTTGCCTTCAATTTCACCTTTTTGATTACTTTACGGTTTTGTTTACTTTTTTTGACAAAAAAACCATAAACTAAAAGAATTGTTATATTCAACTAAATATTTGACCCATAATTAGTAAAAAAATTATTGACAATTAATAGGGGTGTGGTGTATACTTAACATATTGAGTATAATGGAAAATAGGCACATTGTGCCTGAATCCATTTTACAGTATATGCTATAAAATTTTATAAGGAGTTGGAACTCAGTGAAAAAGAAGGTCTTAGCGCTTTTCCTCGCAGTTGTTATGATGATAACTGCACTGCCGTTTAATGCCTTCGCATTATCTTACGGCACTCAAGCTGAGCTTGAAGAAAAAACCAGAACCATGGGCCTTGCTATGTATGGCTTAAGTAGCAATTCGGCAAACTATGACGCTGATGGTGATGGAAAAATCAGCTCAGAAGAAAAATACGAGGAGGCAAAGGCTGTCATTAAGGCAGGCTATGTAAACCAGTTTTTCATAGCAGGAGATGATTACCTCGAAACCCTCGTTACTCTTTGTCTTGAAAATGATGTCGATTTCTGGTTCTCGCCAGGAAAATATTATTCTGATAGAGTGACTATTGAAACCTATATTAACAACGCTGAATATTGGGTAAATAAAATTCGTGCTGTTAATGTTGAGGTTGATGGTGTAACACTTAACGGATATGATAACCTTCTCGGCTTCTTTTGGGATGAGCCCATCTGGGGCGGTTTGAGTAGTGCCGATTTACGCACAATGACAGAGGCTCTTTACAAAAAATGGGGTAAGAGAAACTTTATAGTTGAAACCCCTTATGTCTTTGCAAAGGGATGGTCTAATGATGATGGCGTTGAGGCTATCACGGATGAAGCACTTAAATATGTAACCGACGTAGCTTGGGATAACTATGCATATGATGTTCGTTCATATGATGAGATAAGTGAGCTTTATGGCGATGATCCATTCGATAAGCAGTATGACCAGTTGATGAATACAGATACCACATTAACAGAAGATGTTAAGGTCTGGCCTAACTACGTTAAAGAATGTGAAGCTAACGGAGAAGAACCCGACTACGACGGAGACGGGTATATAACCGGTAGTGACTACTACAAATTCTATAGCGATGTTATGATCGAGCGCTTTGAGGATCTTGAGCAGGATGTCTATGTGTGGTACTATCCTTCTGCGTATGATGCAGGCTGCACAAAGAAAGCGTATACCGGACTAGTTGTTGATGAGGGTTATGTAGATGCTCATATCAATTTCTTTAGTAGCCTTCTTACAGATTATAACAATAAGTATACCTATGCAAAGCCCGGCGGTCTTGCATTATACACTTATAGTGACCTTTCCGATCACCTTCCTATTACAGTTACCTATACTGATTCAGAAGGTAATGAAGCTGAAGGCCAGTTAAAGACTACTGAAAACCCTGAGGGTTCCACAGATGGTCTCTGGACAACTGTTGCCAAAACTCTGGCAGGAGATTCTGAAACTGCAGGACTTGTAGCAACTTATAGTGGAACAGCTCTCAGTCCTCTCGTTAATAACATAAATTTCGGAAGCCTTGATGTTTCTGATGTTGACAGCAGTAGCATCACCATCAATGCAGTAGCAGGCTATGAGTATACCATCAATGCCGGAACTTATGACGCTGAAACAGGAAAGTTCACAGGTCTCCAGCCCGAAACAACCTATACCATAACCGTAACTCGTACTGCTGATAGCGCAACCGCGACCTTTGATGTAACAACAACGGCCGTTCTTCCTTATGCCTCGGGCATGGACGACACCGCAAGCTACATCTTAAAAATGCCTTCCAACTTACAACATATAACCACCCATTACTCCTGGCCTTCCTCAACCCTTTCCCAGAACTCCACCGGCAACGGTTGGTATGTAAGCGCTTCGTCAGGTAAGAGAATTGACGGTGGATATATATCTATCGTTGAGGAAGATGGTGACTACTTCCTTAACTTTAAACTTGATAATAATTATTATGAGTATACTGATGATGATGGTAATGTTACTACACAGGATTATACCAACTCTGACGGTAACGCGAGCGTAAACCTTTCCCTTGGTAACATTTACAGAAGCTCAAAAGATAAGGGTCTTGACAGTAGCATCAACACCGAGAATCTTAAGTATTTTGCTTACAGATTTAAGGCTGATGCAGGCTCAGAGGGTCAGGTTTCTAAGTTTGACCTCTATCTTAGTATGACTACCGATACAGGTACATATCAGAAGAGAACCGAGCGTGCAGGCAACTTTGACCTTATGTATCTTGATAAGAGCACACTTGCGCTTTCAAAGATGACCTTTGAGCATGGTATCACCCTTACCGAGCAGGCTTACGATGGCTGGCTCATCATTCCTTTCGATTCCTATACCGATATCGACGGTCTGTCTACCACAAGCAACCTTGACAATATCGTTGAGTATATGACGAGCTACCAGCTCTTTATGCACCATCATACAGATGCTGAAACATATTGTAGCCACGTTGGCGGTACTGCAACTAGCTGGACCGACAGAACCCTTAAAATCGGCGATGTTATGGTTCTTGAGGACGTAAATGCCTTTGTAGAGCGTAAACAGAGTGCAAACGTTACTACTGAGAACGAGAAGAATATTCTTACCGTTCCCGTAGATAGCCCCATTACCTTTAACCCCTCTGCCTTCCTTGTTGATTATAGAAAGCTCGGTAATGTTTATGGTTACTATTGGGGTATCACCCGTTACAATAACCCCAACTTTATGCATTACAGCACCAGCCAGACTATTGGCGGCGAGCAGTTCTTCTCTTATGAGGTAAAAGAAGACACATACAACTATAAAGAAAAAGTAAATAGCGACGGTACTAAGACCACTGCAAGTAGATGGTACACCCTCTTCCTCCCCGCTAACTATACGTTGGGTGTTAACTTTAGCGCTACTTCGAGCAATACCGCTTCTTATCCCAGCTTATCGCGCGGCGGTGTTCTCTATGGCGAGCAGACCATCGCAACCCTTTATAGCGATGCTGCAGACTATAACTATGTCGCATTCCGCTTAAAGACTGAGGGCGGTAAGGACGGCGAGACCTCGCCTGTAGGTATCCACATCGGAACAAGCGTTAACCCCATTGACCTTACAGGCACCGCTGTTATTAACTATAACGACGGAACAACCACCACAATCGAGAGCGGAACTCAGATCGATGTGCCCTCTAACTTTGACGGTTGGATCGTAGTTCCCAGCACTTCTATCGCTACCGCTACCAGAGCAGGCTTCGTGTTCCTTAAGGACGATAACTATTCTTGGTACGGCAAGACTATCTATCACGGTAATATCAAGATCGTTAAAGACCTTGACATCTTTAAGTCAGCTCACGGTATCCCCGAGTTTGATGTGACCGCAACTAACACCTCGATTACTGTTACTTGCGACGCTGAAAATGCTCGCTTCTCTCTTGATGAGCTGAACTGGTATTCTGCAGATGCCTTTAATACAATGCTTGCAGAAACTGAAATCACTGTTGGCTCTGAATATACCGTATATTCTAAGAACGCAGGCGCAGTTTACGCTGCAATCGGCGAGACATCTGTCTGGACCATTGACGACACCGCTAAGAGTATCCTCACAGTTCCTGCTGCAGGCGGAGCTATTTACTATAATAACGCAGGTAATGACGGAAAAATTTGGGGTCTTTACTGGGGACTTACAAGATGGACTACATCAGAAGCTACGGATTCTGATAAAGACGGTAACTATGATACAGGTGCTTCTTTCAACTACCAGAAGAGCAATGATGTAAACGGAGAGTATCTGTTTAAGGCTGTTGTTTACAGCGATGGTACCTATCAGCAGAACTTCCTCCCTGCAACATATATGCTGGGTGTTAACTATAATGCTTCCGCGGATAATACTGTTGAGGGCGGAAGCTATGAAGGCCAGCTCTATGGAAGTCAGCCTATAAGCGCGCTTTATGACGATGCTGCAGATTACAACTATATTGCTGTACGCCAAAAGATAGTTAGGGATACCGAGACAACCATTAACTATCATGTTGGCACAGGCTCCGCTTCCGGTGCAATGTGTAGCTTTGCAAATGTTGTTCTTATCAACTACACTGACGGAACACAAACAACTATAACTTCAACTTCAACCGCAAAATCGTACACACTTCCTGCAAATTTTGACGGTTGGATTATTATCCCCAAAGAGAATTTCTACAGCTCAATTGCTATGGCGGATGTTACGGTTGTCGGAATTCGATACAGTAACCTTGTAGCAGGTGACAGCGTCTACACAGGCGATATTAAGATCATCGAAGATGATGAAGCGTTTGTTCAGGTTCACTTTACTCCTGACTTTGAGGTAACTTCAGGCGCAACCTCGCTCACAGTTTCAAGCGATGCTGTTGCAAGTGAAAACGTTGTTTACTCGCTTGATAAAGCAACTTGGCTCACCGCTGATGCATTTAATGCCGCATACGGCGTTGACAATGCCCTTGACTATGATGCAAAGTACACGGTATATGCAAAATATGAAAGCGCATCCGTTGACAGTATCGTTGCAAAAACCGTATGGACCGCTCCTTACAGCACCCATAACGGCGACGGCGGCAGCTACTTCCTGAACGTCTATGATGACGCTGAGGCTAATCCTATGCTCGCAACAAATTACGTTAGCGGAGGTACTTCATATCTCTTTAAAGATGCTGACGGAGTTTATGGAACTCTTTCATCAACAAGAGGACTTCACATTAAAAATATTAACGGCGAAACCTTCATTGAGATGGACAAAAAAGCCTACAAAGATGAAACGGAAACAACCCTTGTTGAAGATGTTAACTTTAATGTTAACTACGATTATATCACCTATGGCGAAAATATAACGGGTATTCACAGCTCTGTTGATACAACCAATCTAACCCACATGGCAGTAAGGCTCAAGCTTGAAAACGATGAGGGTGTAGATGTAACTGATCCCTCCATATTCAGTATGTATATGAATTACTCGTATACCTGCGAAAACGGAAACACTCACAGTTATCAGACCAGAGAGACTGACCTTGAAAATGCTTATTTCATAACCACAAGCGGCGACATCATTGATCCAAACTGGGACGGCTACGGCTTTAAGTTTACAGATGAGTTTGACGGTTGGGTCGTATTCCCGCTTGATGCCTATGATTATACCAGACAAAATACGGTAACGGTTGACGGTGTAACACAAAATTGCTGTAAGCCGACCATTACCGGTAAAGAAATGTGGCTCGAAAATATTGGTCACATTCAGATGTGGCTGCACGACACAGGCTGTGGCCACGGATGCAGCTCGAGCCGCTGGGCAAGCAGAACCCTCTACTTCGGTGATATGATCGCTCTCGAAGGAACCGATAAGTTCAATGCGGCTCACACCAAGCCCGACTTTGAGCTTGATGCTGATAACACCAGCATCACCATCACCGATGAATATGAGGATGGCATGGTTCTCTATTCTACCGATAAAGAAACTTGGTTCACCAAGAGCGAGTTCAACAGCGCAACAAAGAGAACAAGCTTTGTTGAGAACACCGTTTCTGCAATATTCGCAAACGCTGCTGATAAGTCACTTATCACCAGCAAAACCATCTGGACAATGACCGACTCTGCGACTAACATTCTTGAAGTTCCCGAAGCAGGCGCAAAAATCGGTGTAGACGATTGGTATTATAAAAATGACGCTTTGAGATATTCAACTCCTTCTCTTCTGAGAAACAGCACTAACAGTAGCTTTGCCTCGGGTGATCTTACCGGCTATCTTTTCAGTGAAACAATAGATGGCGAGAATTACTTTAAGGTTGATTTCAGCAATGAGGCATTAGAATCAGCAACAACAACTAAGTATTATCAGCTTAACTTTATTCCTATCAACTACTATAATGGAAGTAACGTTACGGGCTATTTAGACTCGTCAACAGCCACAAATAAGTATTATGACAGAACAATGTTCAGCGAGTACTATAGCGGAACTGAGGATGCTAATTATATGGCATTCCGTATTAGAATGACCGGCGGCGATGAAAACGACGCAAGTCAGGTATCTAAGATGTCAATCTGCCTTAGGGCCGCTACGGTAGTTGACGAAACGGTGAGAACATTAGCGGGTGCGACTGACGTATCGCAAAATGGCGCAGTTATTATCAACTACACGGATAATACCATAACCGAAATAACAACCTCTACCGAGTATATCGAGATGCCGTCAGACTTTGATGGTTGGATTCTTGTGACCAAAAATTCGATTAACGGCGGAGACGGAACATTTGGCAGCGTTGCCGTTCCTAGCTTTTACTTTGCTCATAATGCTACCACCTCGACAAACTGGCGCGATAGAAATCTCTATGTCGGTGATATGATGCTTGTCGAAGATCTCGAATCCTTCAAGCGCGTTTATTACCATCCCGAGTTTGAGGTTGAAGCAAAGGGCAATAACTTTAACGTTACCAATGAAACTGATACAGTTAAATCAGCTCTCTACTCTGTAGACGGCAGCAACTGGCTTGATATTGATGCATTTAATAAGGTAGAGCGTGAGCTCTTCACAGAGTACACCGTATATGCAAAATATCCCAACGCACAGGCCAAGAACATCGTCAGCGAGACCCTCTGGATCCGTGACGACAGCGTAGTTATGTTTTCTGCAAATGACGATGCCGATGGTAAGCTTTATTACTCCGGCTACACCTATGGTATAAACGGCCTTGGCTATACTCAGACCGGTTTATTAAAGACGTCAGACGGCAAAACCTACACCACAGGTGACGGCTCCGCTTACTTATTTGCTGATGAGATCGACGGCGAAAATATGTGGAAGATCGACTTTAACGTTGATGAGGACGGAAATCTCGTTAGGACAAGCGGCGGCGGAACATATATTTACCCGTTCTATTCCTCACTTAAAGAAAACGGCGTAGCGTTAGCTGACGCGGACGTTGAGTGCCTTGCTGACAACTACACAGATGCAGATGAGTATACCCATCTTGCTATCCGTGTTAAGTTTGTTGATGACGGTACGGGTAATGCTGTTGCAGACGCAACTCATTCCTTCTCCCTCAACCTTCTTTCTGCTTCCGGTAAAGATAGCAGCTACGGCGGTTGGGCCGACCACGGCGGTGTTTATTTCATTGATATAAATACAGGTGAAAAGACTGTAGTTGATAAGGCCTCTATGGATCTTAAGCTTGGCTTTGACGGATACGTTGTATATCCTGCTGACGCTGTAAGACACAGCTCGGGTTACGGCACACTTGCTGATTTAGTTAAGGTTCACATTTTCACTCACTGGAACTGCAGCCACTCTAACGTTGCAAAAGCAACAGATAACTGGGCAGGAACCGAGCTTTATATCGGCGATATGAATATCGTTAAGGATCTTGATGCTTTCATGTTAACAGTCCGTCCTCTCGAGTTTGAGGCGGCGCTTAGCGATGATCGCACCAACCTTGTTGTAACAAACGAGGCTGATACCGAGAAGAGAGCACTTTACTCAATCGACGGAGTAAGTTGGTTCGATATCGACACAATTCAGACCATCACCTTAGAGGATGATTATCTCTACACCGTTCAGGCTAAATATCCTTGGTCCGATGAGATCACCTCTACCCAGATCGACACTGCCGCGCCCACTCCGTACAGCACAGGCCTTAACGACGGAGCAAGCTACTTTATGAATGTCTACGATGACATCGAGGCTCATCCTTACCTTGCTTATACCACAGCGCTTTCCATTACTGGCGTGAGGGAAATGGGTGAACCAAGTGCTAGCGCAACATTATGTAAGGATAGCGAGGGCGTGCATACAGGTACACAATCAACTGCTCGTCTGTTCTTAAGGGAGTTTACGGATGCAAGAGGTAATACCGAAACATTCATAGAACTCGATAAGAACGAATCATATGCAAATTGTGTAAATCAGAGTATTTATCCTGATGCTATCACATACGGCGCTCGTTCAAGCGCTGGACTTGATGCTTCTATTGACAGAACCAATCTTAACTATTTAGCAATCAGACTTAAGATTGAGGATAATAATGAAGCCGATATAACAAGTGGCTTCTACCTTTATATAAACGGCAAGAATATGCCTAGAAAAGGTTTAATGAATGCAATTGTTATTGATAATGCAACAGGCACCGTGAGTGGCGCTCCTGCAAGCTGGCAGAAATGGAACTCTCAGGACTTCATCTTTACTGGTGATTTTGATGGATGGGTTATCGTTCCAATGGAAGAGTCTTACACCAAGGATACACTCGTGAATGGTACATCATCGGGCCAACTGGCAGTTCAGCCGTATATGCATAGAGCCTACGAAACATTAGAGGATGGTACTACGGCAACCTGCCATGATGCAAAATCACATGCATTACAGGGATGGGATAACAAGACTCTCTATCTTGGTGATATCCTTGTTCTTGAAGATGACGATCTCTTTATAAAGACTCGTTACTGCGATAACGGTCTCCACAATCTCGAAGATGTTGCCGCTGTAGCTGCAACTACCACAACAAACGGAACTGTTGCTCACAAGCACTGTACCGTTTGCGGAGCAAACTTCGATGCAGAAACAGGCACCACCGAGCTTGATACAATTATCGAAACCTATGCAGATGTAGTATTCAGAAGCGCATCGCTCACTCTTGATAACAGCACCGCTGTTAACTTCAAGACTGCCGCTATGGATACCGAAACATATACAAAGGTATATGCTGAGTTCGCTCTTGAAGGCGTTGATGAGCCTGTCAAGGTTGACACCTACACCGTAGATGACAACGGCACCGCTGAGGACACAAGTGATGATATGTGGATATTCACCTTCGATGATATCCCCGCTGAAATGATGGGCAACACCATTACTGCTACACTCTATGCAACGGGAGTTGCCGACAGTAAACAGTACACCAGTAGCATCGAGTACAGCGTAAAGCAGTACTGTTACAACAAGCTTGAGAAATACGCTGATGATGAGTCGGATTATGCAGTAGCGTTCAAGGAGCTTATCGTTGATCTTCTCTACTATGGTTCTGCAGTTCAGACCTACACAGGCACAAACGCAGACAACCTTGTAAAAGACGATCTCACAAGAGAGCAAAAGGCGCTCGCTTCTGCTCAGATTCCTGAAATGAACGGAATGAGAGCTATCTACAACAATCTCACGGATGGCGAAACAACAAAATGGAAGTCCGGTAACGTAAGCTTCCAGCACAACGTTCAGCTCAAGTTCAACTTCACGATCAATGACACAGATGAAAACATTTCAAATTACAAGCTTGTATTCTCAAGTGATCCTAATGCAATAGATACAGGTTATGAAATTGAGTACTCTGAGTTTGTGGTAGGAAAGAGCGACTACGCTGTTTACTTTGACGGATTTAATGCAACTGAAATGGATAGCAATATCTATGTAACAGTTTACAATGGCGATACTCAGGTTAGTGATACTCTTGTATATTCGATCTCGTCTTATGCAAGACAGAAGTACACACCTGACGATCCCGCCAACGTACTTTCAAACGTTGTTCTCGCAATGATGAGATACGGCGATGCCGCTGAGGCATTTGCTCCTCTCAATGTTTAATCAAAAGGGGTGAATCAAATGAACAAAAAGTATATGGATCCTGAAATGAGCGTAACCCTTTTTGAATCAGTTGACGTAATCACCGCCTCGGGCGACGATGACAGCTTTGATGACCTTTATGAAGACCAGCAAGCTGTTACCAAAATTACAGGCGTAAACTGATTGCTCAAAACATCATTGCAACATTAAGTTGCAAAAAAGGCTCCCTCTAACGAGGGAGCCTTTTTAATGTGAAATTATAAATGCAAAATGTAGAGTAAAAAGCCTCCCTTGCCATAAAGGGAGGGGGACCAACCGCAAGGTTGGTGGAGGGATTTACACATCAACATTTTTTTTAACGTACATATCTATATACTCGCAAACCCCGTTGAAATTTCTGTTTATTTCATTATTGGGTATCCGAATAACTGTTAAATTTCTGTTTTCAATTTTTTCTGTGCGAATTTTGTCCTTTAATATTCCTTTTTCGTCATAGTGCTGTGAGCCGTCAAGTTCAATTATAAGTTTTGCCTTGTGACAATAAAAATCAACAATATAATTATCAATTACCTTTTGTCTTAAAAAACGAATAGGATAAGAACGTAAAAAATCATACCACAAATGCCGTTCCTCTTTTGTCATACTTTTTCGTAATGTTTTTGCGTTTTCTGTTAACTTTGTATTATGCTTTCGCTCTATTTCATATCCCTCCAACAAAAAATTGACATTATTATATCCCTCAGTCTTTTGCTTCGCAAAATCCAGCTCCCTTTAGGCAAGGGAGCCTTTTTTGATTAAAATACACTTTCAGTGTCAACCGAAATCTCTTTACCAAGGCAGAAGGAATAGATCAAACATTCCTTTACGGGCATATCAAGCAGTTTTTCAATTGCACCTTTATACAGTGCAAGCTGCATAGCATATCGCTCTACAAGCTCCGATTCCGCTTTGACAAAATCGGTCTTGTAGTCGATAATTGTAGCCTTATTGCCCTCAATAATAACGCAGTCGGCAACGCCCTGCAGTATAACAGTATCGTCCGCGCCCTCTGTTCCGCCGAACTGCGATGAATCAAGTCCCGTCATAAACTTGTATTCGCGCAAAACCGCGTCGCTGCTTAAAATTCTATCGCAAAGTTTTGAGCCGAAAAAGGCCCCAAGCTTTTTCTCATCAATAACGGCGCGTTGCCTTTTTGTGATGTGTCCCAAGCTCTCAATGCGCTGTAGCTCTGCCTTTATATCCTCGCGTGCCTTTTTGTAATCTGCAAACTGCATAAAGGTGTGCAGGGCAGTTCCTCTCTGAGCGCCCGTCATAGAGTTATCAAGCATAAAGTCGGGGGTAGACTCAAAGTCGTAAACCTCGCCCGCAGATTTTGAAATCTCGCTGACAGAAAACTTGCTTGCGATGCTTGTCTGTTCGGCGTACGGATATTTATAGCTTGCGGCATCGCGAATAAGCGAAATTATCTCGTCGCTTGCTTCGGCCCTTGCTTTTTTCTCGCTATCCTGATGCTCGCTTGCAACGTCAGCAAATTTTACCTCGAATTTTGCCGAGTCGGTGTATTCGCCGTTGACGGCAAATTCAAGCAGAGCATCTCTCATATCAGGCGACTTAACGCAGGCGTATATAAACCACTGCGCCCAACTGCTGCAGTCCAAAACTGCGGCGGGGTCATTGTCGATCTCACGCGAAATAATTGCATTGTTTAAAAGCTTTTCTATGTTTGAGTGAACGATAGGCAAAATCAGCTTTTCCTTTGCGCGCGTCATCGAAACATACAAAAGCCGCATTTCCTCTGCGAGTTGGCGCTCCTCGATCAAAAGGCGAGCAACCTTGTGAGCCACAGTCGAGTATCTTACAGACCTTTCTGTGTCATTTATCCTGCAGGCAAATCCGATCTCCTTGCAAAGCAGGGTGTTTGAAATGCTGTCGCGCTGATAAAAAGGCTTAACGGTGTTTGCAAGGATACAGATAGGGAACTCAAGTCCCTTTGATTTATGCGCCGTCATAATTTTAACGGCGTTGTGATTTTCCGAAAGGCCCTGCGAGCCTTTGAGCTTGTCCTTGTTGTTTTTGGTCTTGTCCAGAAAACGCAAAAACTGTCCTAAACCTCTATAGCCGCTGCTCTCAAAATGCCTTGCGTAATATCTGAACATATCGAGGTTGTTCATTCGCTCCTCGCCGCTCTTCATTGCGCCGACAAGCCAGTAAATGCCGTACCTATCATACAAAACAGAGAGCAGACTGTCAACACTCTGTCCTGCCGAGAGCCGCCTAAGCTGCGCAAGCTTGTCTAAAAACTCTCTGCATTTTTGATTTCCCGCCTCGGCAGCATTTTTAACCGAAGTGTAAAGCTCGGTGTTTCTGGCTTCTTTGTTTGACCTAATTTCCGCCAAGTCAGACGGGGTGAACAGAAAAACGGGGGACATCATTGCACTGCAAAGCGCAACGTCGTCGTAAGGGTTGTCAATTGCTTTAAGGATAGAAATCGTCATCAGCAGCTCGCGGCTCTCCAAAAAGTCGGAGCCACTTTTGTCAACAACCACATCTATGCCGATTTCCTTAAGCGCGTCGCTGTAGGCGGAAAATCTGCCCGAATCGGCGCGCGATAAAATGCAAAAATCGCTGTAACGGCAGGGGCGCATACCATCGCCGTCTGCAACCTTGTAACCGCTTTTTACCATTTGGTCAATCTGCTCAGCTATAATTTTTGCCTCAATTTCAACCCAGCTATTTCCGCGGCTGCCTTTTGGAGCGCTATGGAAAAGCAGAGTGACCGACTCGTTTTGGCTCTCTGGGAACGTTCCCGAAGCCTTTAAGCTGTCTCCATCGGTGTAGAGCCCTGCGCCGACGCCCTCGATCATTATTTTAAAGAACACCTCGTTGATAAAATCGGTTACACCGGCGCGGCTTCTGAAATTGTTGTCAAAGAATATCTTGGCAGGGAAGTTCTTGGTATCGTAGTCAAAGAAGTCCTGCTTTTTGCCCTCAAAGATGTCAGCGTCTGCTTGTCTGAAGCCGTAAATGCTCTGCTTAACGTCGCCAACCATAAAGACATTGTGACTTTCTGGCTCGATAGCCTTGAAAATCATTTCCTGCGCGGCGTTAACGTCCTGATATTCGTCTATATATATCTCGTCGTACCTGCGGCTGAGAGCCTTTGCAAGCGCGGTTTTTGCGTACTCTCCGTCTTTCTTTTCCCAAAGAAGTGCAAGCATAAACTGCTCAGCATCGTTGAAATCGACAAGATTTTTATCCCTTTTTGCCGATGCAAATTCTTCTAAAAATGCGCGCACAAGCTCGAAAAGCTTACTTACTATAGGTAGCAGATACTCCTGTTGTGAGCAGTACAGCTCGTAGGAAACGTCGCAAAGCAGGCCGTATGTTTCGGCAACGCTTTTGCGAGTGTTTTCTCTGCTGAGCTTAACCTGTTCTCTAAGACACGGCTCCATTTTGCGACTTAGTGAGCGGTTGCTCATTTTAACGGCGTGAGCAGCCTCGCAGGCGGCGGGAATGTCACCGTTAGAGAGCGCCTTGTCGACGTTTTTCAGCTCTGTAAGGTCGTCAAGTATAAAGGCAGACATCTTCTCGTCAGCAATATCGTCAATGTGCTTCTGACAGATTAAAATGGCTTGATTTATGGTCTTTTTCGCTCTTTCTATGATAGGAGCAGTAAGCTTTTTGTAGTTTTCTTCGCTCGGCAAAAAGCTGTTGTACCATTCGTCCAGAACATCAAGAGGGAATGGCATGGCGATAAGTGTTCTGTAAAGCTTTAAAATGATCTGTGTAAGCTCGGCGTCGTTGCGGCTGCTGCAAACATTTTCAATCAGCCTGTAGAAAACCTCGTCGTTTTCCGCGTACGCCTTTTTGATAACCCTGTCGACCGCCGAATACATCAAAATCTCGTTCTCGGCGCCGTCAGCTATGCGAAAATCGCAGGAAAGGTCTAAAAGAGAAAAGTTCTCTCTGATAATTTTTAGGCAAAAGCTGTGTATAGTTCCAATCTGCGCTTCGCCCATGCGCTCGAGCTGGGCGCTGAGAACGGCATTATCGGGGTCTAATTCAGAAAGCTCGTAGAGCTTGGTTTCAATGCGCGAGAGCATTTCTGCCGCCGCGGCATTCGAGAAGGTGGTCATTAAAAGCTTGTCGGCAGATAGCGGATTGTCTGCATCGCAAAGCCTGCGGCTGACTCTCTCAACTATGGCAGAGGTTTTTCCCGAGCCTGCCGCCGCCGAAACGAGTATCGGGCCGCGTGGCGCAGAGATAAAATCGCTTTGGGCGCCGGTCCATTTTCTTTCAGACATCGCTCTTTACCTCCTCGCCTTTGGTTATCATTCTGCAGGCATCTCCGTCCTCAAAGCCGCATATCTTGTGAAAATCGCAGTATTTGCAGGCTTTGTTTTCACGCCCGACGTAAAGCGGATTTACCAATAGCTTGCCGCCTATAAGCTCGTCCGCCATTTTCTTTATAAGTTCTTCAATTTTGTTTTGTATAAGCGAAAATTCTAAGCTGCTCTCAAAAGACGCGCTGAAAAACGGCGCGCCTTTTTTGTTTTGCTCGTCGTCAAGTAAAAGGCCGTTCATTCTGTAGCCTTTCTCTATGTCCTTGTTGACACTCGCATCGTCAGCGCCGTCCTTCTTTGTAACCTCACTGCGCTTTGCGGGCATATAGAGCACGCCCGACGGGGTAAGAGTGTCATTGTAACGGCTGCTGCCGTTTTTAAGGATAGAGAAAAGGTATAAAAACATCTGGAGATTAAGTCCGTAGTCAAGCTCGGCACGGCTGAACGCCTTGCCGCCGCTCTTGTAGTCGATAACTCGCACATAGGTGGAGCTGTCGGTTTTGAGGGTATCGACCCTGTCTACCTTGCCGTAGACCCCGATCTGTTTTCCCGAGTCGGAGCTGAGCATATAAGGTTCAATGTCGCGCCCGCGGCGAATCTCAAGCTCGAAGTCCTGCGGCACAAATCCGCTCGCCTCAAGTTCTCTGAGAACATACTTAATAACGGGAACAATGGTCGATTTAAGCCTTGTAATGCTGTAAACGATTCTGTTGTCGTCAAAAACGCTGCTGCCAAGCCTCAGGCTTAAAAACTCTTTAAGATAGGCATCACAAAGCGCAGAAAGCTCGCTATCTCCAAGCAGCGCAAGCTCAGAAACGCTGTAGTTTCTAAGCAACCTTTCCATAACCTCGTGAATGGCGTTTCCGGTGTCAATGGCGCTAACCTCTGCAACCTTGAGGGGATTTAGCCTAAGACCGTAACGGCAGAAATGTGCAAACTGGCAGAGGTGATATTTTTCTATCTGTGATGGCGAAACCATCATCGGACTTCCGTACAGCACAGTAGCCTGCTCGGTCGAGAGAGCCTGCGTCTTTAAAGAAAGGCTCTTGTCTATACCCATAAGCTTTATGCGGTAGAGGTCGTCAGCTACCTCGGAAAAATATTTTCTCAGGCTGCTTGAGAACTCGTTGTCCGCGTGGTACCCGCGGCATAAAAGCTCAAAGTTTGCCGCATCTGTTCCAAAAAGCTCATATAACGGCTGGTCAGAAAGATTTTTTGTTTCAATATCAAAGAATTTTTTGATTTTGTTTACTATCTTTGATTCAAAAATAGGCTCGCCTTGCATGGTGTTTTTGCTATAGCTTATGTAAAGCTTTTCGCTTGCCGATGTAAGCGCGCAGTAGAGGTAGTAATCCTCGTTCTGATTCATTACATTAGAGGGGGTTAAAATGTCAATTCCCGCCGCTCTTACGTTTTTGCGGTCACGGTCAGAGAAAAGACCGCTGTCACTGTGCCTTTTGGGGAATACACCCTCGTTCATTCCAACAAGAAACGCAACCTTTGCACCGCTTGCCCTCATTCTGACGGCATCGCCGATCTGCACCTCGTCAAGATGGTGGGGAATAGAACCAACGTCCTCTGCATTTATAGCGGCCTTGAAAAGCTCAAGGTAATATTTGAGCGAAACACTTTCGCCCTTTAAAAGCGCCGCAAGCTGCGAGAGAACACCCAAACAAACCTGATATGCTCGGTGCTGTTCTCCTGCAAGAGCGCTGTCGGTTTCAGAGAGAGCGGCAGTCAGCTCAGAGAGCTTTTTGATAACGCCGCTTTGCTTCATAAAATTGTAAATGGCGCGGGTAATAGTAGCTCCGTCAGCCTTCAGAATTTGCTTTTTAAGTTTAATAAGCGGCGAAACCGCGGTTTCTCTTATTTCGTTAAGTTTGGATAAGTAAGCAAGTCCCTTTTCATCAATTTCTCCGTCAAGACCGTTGGGATTTTTGACGAAGGGAGAGAGCATCTCCTTCTTGCTAAGGCGCCAAAGATCAATGTAGTTTTCAAGCTCTGCCGCCTCGTCAGCGCTGATGGGGGAGATGGGGCATTTTAGGTATTTGATAAGTGTAGAAGGGTCAAGGTCGCTGATTATGGTTTCAATAAGATTGATTATGAAAATAACGGCGGGTCTGCTGGTAAGCGAGCTTCGCTGGTCGCTGAAAAAGGGAATATCGTATAAACGCAGACTGTCCTCTAAATGAGAAAGGTAGCTGTCCATATCTCTGCCTATGATCGCGATGTCGCGGTAGCGCAGATTTTCCTCACTGACTAACTTCCTTATCTGAGCGGCAACGCTTCTGCACTCAAGCTTTATAGAGAGAGCGGCGCTGATTGTAATGCCGGCGGCCTTTTCGGGCTTCTCGGGCGCTTTTGCAGAGAGCAGCTCTTCAAGTGCAATCAAGGACTCGCTTTTAAATAACTCTCCCGCCTTTAAGGTGGCGGGCGTTGCAACCTCACAGCCGGCTTTGCTGCAAAGGCGCAAAAGCTTTGAGTAGGTGTCAAGCGGGGTACGGAAAACCGATGCGGGCAGTTTGCCGCTCGGCGCATCAGAGCAAAGGATAACCGAAACAGAGGGCGAACACATAAGCATCTTTTCGATAATGGAAAGCTGAGCGCCGTTAAAAGAAGCAAACTCGTCTATTATAATATTGTAATCCTTGAAAAATTCTCCGTCCCCAAGGCGCGCCGCGGCAGAAGCAAGCTCGCCACTGGGATCAAGATAGCCCTTTTCTAAAAGGGCGTTGTACCAATGATATATGACTGAAATGTCAGAAAGCTTGTCGAGGAGAATAGGGTCGTCGTTAAAGCCTTCCAGGCTCTTTTCAAACTGCTCGGGAGAAAGGTTAGCTACCATAAGCTCGTCAATAACTGACGAAACCTCGCTCGCAAATGCGGTGCTTTTAGATTGTGAGGTGTATATTTTAAGAGAGGGAGCGGCGTTTTTTGCGGCGCAGGAGGTGAGTATCATCTTTCCCGCGGCAGAGAGTCTCTCGCCGCCGGCAAACCCGTATCTCGCCTTTATAAGAGAGCAGAGGCGGGTGAAAGAAACAACCTCAAGGCGAGAAAAATTCTTATCGCCTAAGGATAAGTATAGCTCCTTTTCGGTTTCAAAGGAGGACTGTTCGGGAACAAGCAGCATAACCTTCTTATGACTACTGCTAAGTAAAGAGGCTATTTTATTAAGTATGTACTCGCTTTTTTTGCTTGCCGCTCTTGCAAAAATTGGCTCAAACACGCTGTTTTCCTCCCTTTTTGTACTTCTGTATAACCTGTAAAGTATATTTACTTTATAAAGTTAAAATACTTTATACATATCTTATATTAATACATTCTGCTTATATTATAATATTTTTTTGTCGATATGTCAAAGAAAACAAGGGGTTTTGTTAAAAAACAAAACCCCTTGTTTTTATTTGAGTTTTTCTGTAAAATCGTCAAAATATTTGTCACGCGTCTCAAAGTCGCAGGCGGCGGTGTAATAGCTCTCAAGCTTTCTATGAGCTTTAAGTTTTTTTGCGTTAAATACCGCCGCCTCTTTAAGCATTTCTCTCGCCGCCTTTAGCTGAAATGAGGTGCGGGTAGAGTAGTCGTATAGCTTTTCTCTGTCATAGAAGCGAGAGGTGTGAATTTTCTTTATCTCCTTGTCGGTTATCGGGTGAAATTTGTTAGAGGTCATAAAACCGAGAGATAGCTCGGGAATTAAAATATGGTCAATTCTGCCGCTGTCAGAAAGCGGACACAGACAGCAGTAAACTGTGTAGCCGGCCGAGAGAGCAAACTCGCAAAGTCCCTCTAAGATAATTCCCGAAACGGCACCGCTTAAGTCGTCTATGGCGTAAAGGCGGGAGCACATTTTTTTGGCGGTGTCGGTGAACATAAAAACGCCGTTTTCAGAAATAGTACTTAAATATCTTAGCTTAAGCTCTCCCTTGCCGCCGTGTTTTTTGATCTCCCGAGAGCACAGGCGGGAAAGAAAGTTTGAAAGCTTTTCTCTGTTTATAAAGCGGGAACAAAGGCGCTCGTTAGAGGATAAAAGCATCCCTGCCGTCCTTATAAACGCCGTGTATTTTTGCCCTAAAAGTTCCTCTTCATCTGCCGCCTTTAGTATCTCATCTTTTTTCGAGGACAGAATTTCGCTGTCAAAAAAATCATATAATGAGATGACCTTGTCTTTAACTTGCGGCAGGGTAGGCTCAAGGGTGTGCGGCGGCGTGGCGTCAATAAAAAAGACGCCTTTTTTATCTAAAATTGCCGCGTCAAGAGAGTCTTTGTCAGCCGAACAGTGAATAAGCTCGCAGACACCGTCGGCAGACAGAGAGGAAACTGCCCGCTTTATAAGTGTGGACTTCCCCGAGCCAGAGGGGCCTTTTAAAAGGTAACGCTTAGTGCAGTCTGTTGACGGAAAATGAGAAACAAAGCCATTTGGGGTAGAGGCGCTCATAAAAAAGTGGTAGACCTGACCGTTATGTAACATAGTAAACCTCCGCACAGAATTTTGATGCGATATAGTTTAAAATATTCGTCTTTTTTAAGTTTTGTTACAAAAAGGCTCTTTTTCGATTAAAATTACCGATTTTTTCTATAAAACCCTTGAAAAACTGCAGTAAAAGTCGTAAAATGAAGGTGTTAATAAATACTGCTTTTGCAGAAGAATGGAGAAGTATTATGTCTAAGGAAATTTTAGTTGAAACCTCTGCCCGTCACGTTCATCTTTCTCAGGCGGATCTTGAGATTCTTTTTGGTAAGGATGCTAAGCTCACAGTTAAAAAGGATCTTTCTCAGCCCGGTCAGTATGCTTGTAACGAGCGTGTAACCGTTGTCGGCCCCAAGAGAGAGCTCGCAGGCGTTTCTATTTTAGGCCCTGTCCGCCCCGCAACTCAGGTTGAAATCTCGCTTACCGATGCCCGTAGCATCGGCGTTGCCGCTCCCATCAGAGAGTCGGGTGACACCAAGGGTAGCGCAGGATGTAAGCTTGTTGGCCCCTGCGGCGAGGTTGAAATTTCCGAGGGCGTTATCGTTGCAAAGCGCCACCTGCATATCACCCCCGAGGATGCTGCAAAGTTCGGCGTTTGCGATAAGCAGAATATAAAGGTTAAGATCGTGTCTGAACAGCGCTCAACCGTTTTTGACGATGTTGTTGTCCGCGTTTCTGAAAAGTTCGCAACCGCAATGCACATCGACACCGACGAATCTAATGCCGCCTGCGCAGGCTCAAAGGGCGAGATCATCGACTAATTACATATTAAAAAATAAAAGCGGCAGGAAAGCTCCTGCCGCTTTTTTAAACCGTGGCTTATACTTAAGGAGATATAAAATGCTGTTATTTTATTTGAGTTTGCTTGATACACAAGAAGAAAAAAGTAAAATGGAAAAGCTGTATCATACATATAAAGGGCTAATGCTAAAAGTGGCTTATGATATATTAAAGGATCATGAGCTTGCAAATGATGCCTTGCATAATGCGTTTTTGAAAATAGTTAAACACTTGAATAAAATAGATGAAATTTCCTGTCACAAAACCAAGGCATATATGGTTATAGTTGTAGAGAATGTTTCAAGAAATATGTACAATAAGAGAAAAAAGCACCCCGTGATCTCGTTAGAAGAGGTTGAGCAAGAAATCAAAGATGATATAAATGTTGAAGAAATTGTTTCTGATAAATTTAACGCTGAGTATGTATGCGAAAAAATCAAACTGCTGCCCGAAATATACAGCGAGATTCTTTCATTAAAATATACAAACGAGTTGTCTGACAAGGAAATTGCCGAGATTTTGGATATATCAACCGCGGCGGCAAGAAAAAGGTTGGAGCGCGCTCGAACAAAACTCAGAGATTTGATAGATAGGGAGAGCAATTAAATGAGAAATATTATGCCTGTTTCAAATGAGATGTTAAGTCAGGCTCTTTTAAAATATCAGATTGAGCGAATCGGCAAAAATTATCCTTTGACGGAAGAATATAATGAAGAGTTTGTGCCGAATAAGACTACGGATGAAAAGATCTATAAACTTATTCGGTTAGAGAAAAAGCCTTATTATGTTTTGATTAACACTTTTGGAAAAAGGGTTGCTTGCATTATAATACTTATTTTTACAATGGTGATGACAACCGTATTTAGCGTTAAGGCTCTCAGAGAGCCGTTTATAAACTTTATTGTCAGTACCTATGAAAAGGCATCTGCTATTATTTTCAAGAGCGATGAGCCAAAACCAAATCAGAGTGTTGTTTTGTCTGAATTTTACGAGCCTGAATATCTCCCGCAGGGTTATACAAAAACCTATGAAGAAAAGGGATATTTCTTTTATTTTTGTGAGTTCATCGACCAAGACGGTAATATTATAAATACAGAAAATTTCATCACAGAAAATGCTATTTTGAGTATAAATACTGAAAATGTCGAAACCGAAAAAAAGTTTATAAATGATAATAAAACCGAAGCGATATACTATGAAAATAAAGGAGTAAAGGAAATAGTTTTCAGTCTTGATGGCTATGGATTTACAGTGTCGGGAAAGGTGGAAAAGGCAGAACTTATCAAAATTGCGGAATCTATGAAAAAAATAGAATAATTTTTTACAATTTTTGTCACAAAACCCTCTTTTCATTTGTTATAGATATTAAGGGAACTTAATATCTCTTAATTCAAATGAAAAGGGGGTGAATTTTATGTGGAAAAAACTATTATGTTTTGTTATGTCTATCGTAACCATAGCGTTGTTGTGTGGAACTGTAGCTTATGCTCAGGGCAGTATAACGGAAAATTTTAATTCTGAAATTCAGCCGTGTTATGAATTTACAAAGAGTAATAACGAAACACTGGCAATTTCAAATGACAGCGCACTCTGTGGAAGTACACTTACGGGTTACTCCGGCACGACCACCAAAATAACAATCAAAATGAGTCTGGAGAAAAAGGTTCTTTGGTGGTGGAGCGAGCAGACAAGCTGGACAGCTACCTTTAACAGCTATCGGGGTTCTCTTTCTAAATCCTATAGCGTTGGCGGTGGTACATATCGTGTCAAGGCGGTTTATACCGTCTACAGCGGCACACAAAGTGAGACTATAACAGGCTATAGTCAAGAGGTAAAAAACTAAGAGTAAAGAAAAGAGGAAAGATTATGAAAAAATCCAAAATCAAATTTATTATTGCTACAGCAATAATGCTCTGTATAACCTGTGTAACAGTTTATGCTTCAAGTTATACAACAACAATCGCATTTCAAGGAGAACATAAGGGGTCAACAAGAGAATTTGATGGGCAAAATATAATGTATTCTGCGGCTACATACAGTTCAGCGCCAGATTCTGTAGTAAAGGTATATTGGGTTTCATTATATAGAAAGAATTTTATAGGTTCTACACTTATAGGAAAATCCAAAGACTTGCAACGGGATGGCTATAGTGAAGTTAAATGGTCAAATGTTGGTTCAGGAAAATATTATTTGTATTTTACAAAAGCACGTGATGGAATTAATGTTTATAGTGATAAAATAACTATAAAGAATTACTAATATTCTAAAAAAGGAAAGCAGAATTAAAATGTTAACAGAAACAGATGCATATTTATTTGGCTTTTTTGCACTGATTATTGTGGAAGTGGTCTTATTTATAATGAAGGTCAATGCGAAGCGTAAGGTGATGATAGGTCTTTTTGTTACTTACATAACCCTTGCTTTGAGTGTAACGCTTTTCCCGATTCCGTTTCAGGAAACATATCTTTCAGGGTATGAGTACAATTTTATTCCGTTTAAGTCCATTGCCGACAGTTTAAATGCGGGATTAAGACCTGCAATTATGTCTGTGGCGGGAAACATTATATTAACTATGCCTTTTGGGTTTTTAGCTACTCTGCTTAAAAATAACAAAAAAATTTTAAGCATACTATGCCTGATCGTTCTATTTTCCTTTATGATAGAAATGCTCCAATTAGTAATAGGCTTAGGCATAGGATATAGATACAGAAATGTAGATATTGATGATATAATTTTAAACACTATAGGCGGAATAGTAGGTTATGCTATATACAAGATAACTCCGAGAAAGATTTTAAATATATTTGAATAATGAGTCGCATTGACAATAAAATGAATGTTTGATAAACTAAAGCTGTAAAATACTTGTGCTGTATTAAGGTCTTTTACGTGCTTTGAGTCAGTCGCAGTTATATTTACTGTTATAAAAACTAAAGCGGCTGATAAATCAGCCGCTTTTTGTTATTTACGGAGGTGTTCCTATGAAAAAAATGTTGGTTGTTTCTGCTGTTTTTATGGCCATTCTCTTGTCATCGTGCGAGGCGAGTGATTATGTAAAGCTCAGGTATCATTAGAAATGAGAGCAACAATAACTCATCTGACATAAGTTCTGTTATACTAATAGAGCAGGAAACGGAAGAAAATTCAATTTCAAGCATCTCAGAAAGCTCGGGACTTCCTGTGTCGCCTGATGATAGAGTAACCTCATCTAATATCTTTTCTGATGAGGAACAGAGTTCGAGTGTTCCGTCAGAAGCTACAACATCTCATTATCATACAACACTTTTTAACCATTTAAGTTCCGCCGTGTTCAAGGTGGGCGAGGAGAAATTTATTGAGTTTTCAAGCTTTACTAAAAATGCCAAAGAGGTAAAGTGCTATCTTGC
Source organism: uncultured Oscillospiraceae bacterium (assembly GCA_964508295.1). Classification (GTDB taxonomy): domain Bacteria; phylum Bacillota; class Clostridia; order Oscillospirales; family Ruminococcaceae; genus SIG578. The sequence goes on from CAZDSQ010000002.1 coordinate 28,846, forward strand.
GCCTACTACCAATAAAACCGACGAGATTGTATACGACACTGAGACGGCCGAGTTCAGACAAGAAAAGGATGGCTGCTACATAAAAGGCTTAAAACAAGGTGGAGTTTTTCTGTGCATAGAGGTTAAAGATGAAAACGGAGAAAAACATAAAGGCAATATCTTAATAAGGTTTTTAAATGAAATGTAAAAAAAGGAACCCGCTGGGGTTCCTTTTTTGTGATTTTATAGTTTTTTTGCCTTGTTGTAGGCGGCTTTTACGGCGTCGATAAACGCTTTAGGTACGCCCGCATCTTCAAGAACGTAAATTCCTTCAATGGTAGCGCCGCCGGGGCTACAAACATCTTTTTTAAGCTGTTCGGGTGATGTGCTGCTCTCTATAGCAAGGCTCGCCGCTCCCAAAACCGTCTGCCGCGCGAGCTTTAGCGCGGTGTCGGCCTCTAAGCCGAGCTTCTCGCCGCCGTCGGCGAGCGCCTGCATAATAAGATAGATAAATGCAGGTCCGCAGCCCGAAACTGCCATTCCCGCGTCGATAAGTCCCTCGTCAATGCGCTCAAGCTCTCCCGAAAGAGCGAGCATAGAGATAAACTCGGCGGTCTCATCGTCAGATACAAGGGCGTTAGGGGAGTAGAGCGTCATTCCTGCGCCTACTGAAACCGAGGTGTTGGGCATAATTCTGATAACGGGAACTTCTTTGCCAACCATAGCGCAAATTCGCTCGGTGGTAACGCCTGCCGCCATTGAAACTATTATAAATCTGTCCTCTCTCGAGAGCAGGGCAGGCTTTATCTCCTCAAAGGTTTCAGAAATTACCTGCGGCTTTACGCCGATAAAGATATACTTGCACTCATTGCATAAATCGGCGGCGGTTGTGCAGAGCGCACCGCTCTCGCCCGCAACCTCTTTTGCCTTTTCTAAAAAGTTGTCGGCAAGTAAAACCCTCTCGCCGCCTATTTTCTTAATGACACTTGTGGCGAGCGCGCCGCCCATTTTTCCCGTGCCTATAAATCCTGCATATTTCAAAAAAACACTTCCTATCTTGTGTGTCCGTTTCCTTCGATAATGTATTTGTAAGCGGTAAGCTCGGCTATTCCCATAGGGCCTCTTGCATGCATCTTTTGGGTGGAGATACCCATTTCACAACCAAGACCAAACTCGCCGCCATCAGTAAACCTTGTAGAAGCGTTAACGTAGACCGCCGCGCTGTCAACAAACCGAGTGAAATACTCTTGCGCCGCCGCATCTTCGGAAATTATCGCCTCGCTGTGTCCTGTCGAGTGGTTTGAAATATGCAAGGCTGCCGCCTTTACATCGTCGACCACCTTAACGGCAAGAATATAATCAAGAAACTCTGTGTCAAAGTCAGCATCCGATGCAGGAGTGCCGCCTATAATCTTGATAGATTCGGGACAAAGTCGAAGCTCGACTCTGCCTTTTAGCCTCTCGGAAAGCATCGGCAAGAACTCGTTCGCTATATCCTTGTGAACAAGGCAGACCTCAGCCGCGTTGCAGACAGAGGGACGCGAAGTTTTGGCGTTGTCAATAATGTCAAGCGCCTTTGTAAAGCTTGCGGCCTTGTCAACGTAAATATGGCATATTCCTGTTCCTGTCTGTATGCAGGGAACAGTCGCATTCTGAACGCAGGCATCAATAAGTCCCTTGCCGCCGCGGGGAATGAGAAGGTCAACATAGCCGTTGGCACGCATAAGCTCGTTTGCGCTCTCGCGCGAGGTGTCCTCAATCAAGTTCACAAGCGTTTGGGGCAAGTTAAGTAAGGAGAGGCCTTTTCTCATAGCGGCTACGATTGCGCTCGCTGAGCGGAAAGCATCTTTTCCGCCTCGCAGAACGCTTATATTTCCGCTTTTAAGGCATAGAGCCGCAACATCGGCGGTAACGTTGGGGCGGCTTTCGTAAATGATAGCCACAACCCCGATGGGAACAGAAACCTTTTTGATTAAAAGCCCGTCATCTCTGCGGTACTCGCTTAAAGACTTACAAAGCGGGTCGGGGAGAGCGGCAACCTTTTTCATAGATGCCGCCATATCGGCTATTCTCTCACTCGTCAGGCGTAGTCTGTCGAGCATAACCTCGGAGATTTTGCCGCGTGCCGCCTCTAAGTCTAAAGCATTTTCGCTTAAAATCATTTCAGTATCCGCTATCAATGCGTCAGCCATAGCGCAGACCGCCGCGGAGCGCACCTCGTCAGACAGGGCACAGACAGCGTTCTTTGCTCTTTTTGCATTTATAAGAATTTGCGCTGTTGTCAGCATAAAATCACTTCTTTCCGATAAAACGGGTTCCGACATTTTCGCCCTTAATAATGTCGTAAAGCTTTAAGGGGTCGGAGCCGTTTGCAATAACCATATCAATGCCATCATTTGTGGCAATCTCAGCCGCGTGTAGCTTGGTTTTCATTCCGCCCGTGCCGAGAGATGAGCCTTTTCCCTCGCCGAGAGCCATAATTTCGGGTGTAAGTTCCTCAACTACAGAGAGTAGTTTTGCGTTTTTGTCGCGCCTCGGGTCAGCGGTGTAAAGCCCGTCAATGTCAGAGAGCAGAACTAAAAGGTCTGCCTTAACGCTTACAGAAACAATTGCGGCAAGGGTGTCGTTGTCGCCGATAACTATCTCCTCGGTGGCAACGGTATCGTTTTCGTTTATGATAGGCAGAGCATCAAGTTCTAAAAGGCGGTTTAGGGTGTTCTCAAAGTTTTGATGGCGCTGCTCGTTTCTAAGGTCGGAGCCCGTTATGAGAACCTGCGCGGTGGTGTGGTTGTACTGCGAGAAAAGCCTGTCGTATGTATACATAAGCTCGCATTGACCAACCGCGGCGGCGGCCTGTTTTGTAGGAATGTCGGATGGGCGCTCTTTGAAGTTAAGCTTTCCCATTCCCATACCGATAGCGCCCGAGGAAACTAAAATAACCTCGTGCCCGATATTTTTAAGGTCGCTTAAAATTTTGCAAAGCTCCTCAACCAAAAGAATATTCATTCTGCCTGTCGGGTGGGCAAGTGTAGATGTTCCGACTTTAACTACAATTCGCATAAGCCTGTCTCCAAATTAAAGTTTTCTTTATTATACTAAATTATTTATCATTTTTCAATCAAAAACTACAAATAATTATATAGCGCGGTTTTCGACAAAAAGTTGCGGTTGCCAATGGCAAATAAATCTGCTAAAATAATGATGTAAGGACAAGCAAGGAGAAATGCTATGAACTACAAAATTTTTGAAATCGACCCCTATTTAAAGCCTTTTAAAGAAGATATAGAACTGAGGATGGAAAATTTCGCTCGAAAGAAGACTGAGCTTTTGGGTGAAACAACTTCGCTTTGCGATTTTGCAAACGGCTATGAGTATTTCGGTATTCATAAAACCAAAAACGGCTGGGTCTATAGAGAATGGGCGCCTGCCGCTGAAAAAATGTTCTTTACGGGCGATTTTAATAATTGGGATATCTATGCAAACGAGATGACGCGCCTTGATAACGGCGTTTTTGAAATTGAGCTTGAGGCTAAGGACACCCTTAAGGTTGGTCAAAAGGTGCAAGCTATAGTAATTCATAATGGGGAAACTTTGCGCCGAATTCCGTCTTATGCCACAAGAGTTGTGCAGGATAAGGACACGTATATCTGGTGCGCCGAGGTTGACGACGTTCTTTTTGATGGCTTTGAGTGGACCGACGGCGCTTTCAAGCCTAATAAAACCCCCTATATTTACGAGTGCCATATAGGAATGGCGCAGGAGGATTATAAGGTCGGCTCCTTTGACGAGTTTACCGATAATATTTTGCCACGAATTAAAAAGCTCGGCTACAACACCATTCAGATAATGGCAATTATGGAGCATCCTTTTTATGCTTCGTTTGGCTATCAGGTTTCAAACTTTTTTGCCGTTTCCTCTCGTTTTGGAAAGGGTAAAGAACTTAAAAGGCTTATAAATACCGCTCATAAAATGGGCATCGCGGTGTTGCTTGATGTTGTTCATTCCCACGCCGTTAAAAATACGGGTGACGGACTCAATTACTTTGACGGAACAGAGTATCAGTATTTTCACGCTGGGGAGCGGGGCAACCATAGCGCTTGGGATACAAAGCTCTTTAATTACGGCAAAAACGAAGTGCTGCATTTTCTGCTCTCAAACCTTAAATATTGGCTTGAGATATATCACTTTGACGGCTTCCGCTTTGACGGTGTAACCTCAATGTTATATCATAATCACGGCCTTGGAAGTGCATTTTGTAACTACGATATGTATTTCTCGCTTAATACCGACACCGAGGCGGTAACTTATCTCCAGCTTGCAAACGAACTTATCCACCAACTTAAGCCTAATGCGCTTACCGTTGCCGAGGATATGTCGGGTATGCCGGGAATGGCTCTGCCGATAGAGGCGGGCGGAATAGGCTTTGACTTTAGGCTTTCAATGGGCGTTCCTGACCTCTGGATTAAGTATTTAAAGGAATATTCGGACTGGGACTGGGATATGGGCAAGCTTTACTATGAGCTAACGACCCGCCGCCCCCTTGAAAAAAATATCGGGTACTGTGAGTCGCACGATCAGGCGCTTGTCGGCGATAAGACCATAATGTTCCGCCTTTGCGATGCCGAGATGTACGGCGCCATGAGCAAAGACACCCGGAGCGCCGTTATTGATAGAGGAATTGCTCTGCATAAGATGCTGAGGCTTGTAACCTCAAGCCTTGCGGGCGAGGGCTATCTTAACTTTATGGGCAACGAGTTCGGCCACCCAGAGTGGATAGATTTTCCCCGTGAGGGTAACGGCTGGAGCTATCATTATTGCCGCCGCCAATGGAGCCTTGCAGATAATGAGGCTCTGCGTTATGGCGGACTTGAGGCGTTTGACAAGGCAATGCTCGCTCTCTTAAAGAAAGAGCGCCTTATGACTAAAAAGGCGGTAAACCGCTGGCTTCATCAGGACGATAAGGTGCTGGTCTATTCAAAGGGCAAAACTGTTTTCGCCTTTAATTTTCACCCCGAAAAGTCCTTTGAGGGATACTTTGTCCCGACGGGCGAAATAGGGCAGTACAAAGCCGTTTTGTCAACCGACGATGCAGTGTATGGCGGCTTTGGAAGAATTGACACCGAGTACGTCTACACCGCCGAAAAAACCCCCGACGGTAAGATTGGCTTTAAATGCTACCTCCCCTCAAGAACCGCCGCCGCCTTCAAAAAAATTGACTAACAAAAAAGGCCCCCTTTGCACAAGGGAGCCTTTTTTATTCTGTTTTAACCGACGTTGTTTGTGCGGTGTAGGTGTAAAGCTCTTTTTCGCTGTAACCCTTGCCGAACATAAGGTCGTATTGTAATAGTTTATGCTTGTCGTAGTATTCCTGAGCCTCGGCAGATAGTTCGTAGCTGGCGTTTCCGTCGCTATCGAGGTAAGTTCCGAGGGCGGCGCCGCGGAAATAGTCCTGCTGCTCCAAGAGGTAATCGAAAAATGCAGGCCTGTCAAGATTGTACCAGTTGCATATCGAGGGTATAAGCTGATAAAAGCTCATTTTCTCGGCGGTAAAATTAAGGGTGGTGAAATTGTCCCAGATAAAGAAAGGTGTGGTGTATTTCTTAGAGGCTTCCTCGGCGCTCTCTTCAGGGTCACCCATATATCCGCTTTTGATGTAGATCTCATCGCTTCCGCCGAGCGAGCCTAAGTGGTCACCAAACATACAAATAATTGTCGGCTCGCTGACACTTGAGAAATAATTTATAAGCTTGTCAAGTGCAATGTTTGCATCCCTTATTCCAGTTGCGTAGGTGATAAGAATGCCTTCCTGCTCGTCAGTTAGCTCGTCGCAGGAAAGGTTTACTCGGTAGTCTTCCAAATACTGCCCGTTTGTAAACGAGCCGTGGTTCTGCATCGAGACAGAGAAGTTAAAGAAAGGCTTGCCTGTAGAAAGATTTGCCTCGTATTCCTCGATAATCTTTGCAACCAGCTCGTCGTCTTTAATAAGACCGCGGCGGCGCAGCGGGTCAACAAAGCTTTCCTCCGCAAGAAACTTGTCAAAGCCCATATTGGGATATGCAACGTCTCTGTTCCAGAACTGCCTGCCGTAAGAGTGGATGGCAACCGTGGTGTAACCCAGCTCTTTGAGAAAACGCGGGTAGCTGACTGTTTCGGTGTTAAAATACTGCTGATACGGCGTGCATCCTGCGGGCAGATAGCTCATTGAAAAGCCTGTCAGCACCTCAAACTCGCTGTTGCAGGTGCCGCCGCCAAACTGCGCGCCAAGCAGAGTTCCTGAAATATAATTCTCTTTAAGATGATTTGTTGCAACAAAAATGTCATCATAGAAGGTTACATTCTCGCAGAGCGAAATGTCGGCATAGGACTCGCTCATAAGGAAAATGATATTAGGCTTTATATTGCCCGTTTCGCTGTTAGTGTAATCCTTAACAGAGGAAACCGCCTCGCTTACAGAATTGCTGCTGTATTCGTCGGGCTTTTCGGGCAGGATATATTTGGTGTTCATTATAAAGGATTGCACAAAGCCGTTTCTCTTGTATGCCTGCGGCTGACGAAATGCGCTTTCGGTAATGCCGAAAGCAGTCATTATAGCGGTGTTGTTAAGAACAAATAATGTGTAGCAAACAAGAACTGCAAGAGAAACGAAAATCTGAACTGTAAGCTGAATGTTGCGTTTTTTGGTGCGCTTATGCTTTCTGAATATCTGCTTTTTGAAAAATACAATGTGTAAGACTAAAAGCAGAGCGAAAACCGCTAATATAACAGCTCCTGCAATTATCATCGCGGCGGTTGGGGTAAGGTCCATTTCAGACGAAATGTCTGCCGCCTCGGAAATAATTCCAAGGTCCCAAGGGTAGAGCGGCTCGCTTCGGTAACTGCTTTTAAAATATGAAGCCGCGCCCAACCCAAATGCGACAACTGAAACTATTAAGATGGGGAAATCTATCCTGCGCAGCAGCGTAAAGAAAAAGAATGTTAGAAAGTAAAAGAAAACCGAGGTAAAGAGGTAGGCGGCAGGTCTGTCAGAAACCCAGCCGATTGCCTCGGTAAAGCTGCCTCGCACCACCCACTCGGTGATTATCGGCAGACACAAGCAATAAACCATCATCGCAAGAACTCGCAGGATAGCTGTGTCGTGCCGTTTGTAAAAGTTGTAGAGTTTGTCGCCAAAATTCATTGTTTCACCTTCAAAATTTACTTGTCGCCGTGCTGTTTGGTGTCGGCGATTTCTTTTAAATATTGAGAGGGCGGAACGCCCTTGACCTTTTTAAACACCCTCGAAAAATAAAGCTGGTCGTCAAAGCCGACAGAGCTTGCAATCTCGCCGACAGAAAGCCCCGAGGTGCGAAGCAGAACACAGGCCTGATTTATTCGGTACTGCGTTAAGTACTCGTTGGGTGAGAGCGAAAGGTGCTTTACAAAAATTCTGTAAAGATGGCTTCGGCTAAGTCCAACGTGTCCCGCAATGTCCGAAATGTCGATGCTGTCGGAGAAATTTCGCTGAATAAATTTAACCGCATTTTTTATATAAAGCCTGCCCGAAGACGAGTCGGGCTTTTTGTTGGGGGCAGCCTTGATTAGCAGGGAAAAAGCTTCAAAAAGCTTTGAAACAGTAAGTGTTTCCTGCTCGGCGGCGGTGCCAAAACTGGAATAAATGCTTATAAACGCCTCGTGAAGCTGTGGCAGAGCCTCATCGCTGATTGTAACAACAGGTGTGTCGTCCTCAAAGGCGGTAAGCTCAACAAGGCGCGAAGCGTCAGCGCCGTTAAAGCCTACCCAGCAGTATTCCCACGGGTCGTTTTCGTCGGCAGAATATGAAACCAGCGACTGCGGACGGATTATAAATGCGCTGCCCTTAGATAGAGCGTAATCCTGCCCGTCAACCGTGTAGACTCCCTTGCCCGAAACAACAAGGTGAATAAGATAATGGTCGCGAACGGCAGGCCCCCAGCTGTGACCGCCGTTGCATTGCTGGTATCCGCAGTTGTAAACGTTAAGCCCGACATTTTCGAGCATAGGAGAATATAAGGAATATTTAAAATACTGTTTCATCTTCTGCACCCCCTAAAATCTTTTTTAGTATACCATATTATTGCCATCAAAGCAACAATAATCCATAAAAATTAACAATTTTGAATTGTAGACAAACGAAAAACAATGTGCTATACTTTAAAAAGAACGACAAAAACTTTCGGAGGTTTTGTAAAATGAGCCAGCTTTTAACACTTAAAGAGCAGATTGCGTCAGGTGCGCACGACAGTACTTTTGTAAGGCTGTACGGAAACACAGATAGCATAATCTCATATCAGAGAACAAGATATATTGAGGCGCTCGAAGCTTTCGCGGCGCTCTACCCCGAATTTACCGAGGTCAGCATATTTTCCGCCCCCGGAAGAACAGAGGTCTGCGGAAATCATACCGACCATAATAACGGTAAGACTCTCGCCGCAGGAATTGACCTTGACGTTATAGGCGTTGTTGCAAAGTGTGAAAAAAGGCTTGAGGTGCAGTCTAAAGGCTTTAAACCTGACATTCTTACAACCGATAATATAGAGTTTTGCGAGAGCGAGCTCAACACCGCTAAAGCGCTTGTCAAGGGCGTTTGCAATGGCTTTAAGGAGCGTGGCTTTAAGTTTGGCGGCTTTGTCGCTTATACAACCTCTAACGTCTTAAAGGGCTCGGGCGTTTCAAGCTCGGCAGCTTTTGAGGTTCTTCTCTGCACAATTTTAAATCATCTGTATAATGACGGCAAGGTTGACGCCGTTACAGTTGCACAGATTTCTCAGTTTGCTGAGAACAAGTACTTCGGCAAGCCCTGCGGACTTCTTGACCAGACCGCAAGCTCGGTCGGCGGCTTTATTACAATTGACTTTGCAGACCCCAAGATGCCCGCTATTGAGAAGATAGATTTTGATTTCACCTCTGCAGGACACGCTCTCTGCATCGTTGATACAGGCGGAAACCACTCCGATTTAACCCACGAATATGCCGCTATCCCCAGCGAAATGAAGGCGGTTGCAGGCTTTTTTGGAAAAGAGACCTTGAGAGGCCTTGATAGAAAGGCAATTGTTAAAAACGCCGCAGTTTTAAGAGAAAAATTCGGCGACAGAGCGATCCTTCGTGCCCTTCACTTTGTAGATGAAAACGACAGGGTAGACGCTCAGGCGGCGGCTCTGAAGTCGGGCAATTTTGATGCCTTCTTAAAGCTTATCAAGGCTTCGGGCAGATCCTCGTTTATGTATCTGCAGAACGTTTATACAAGCCTAAACACCGCAGAGCAGGGCCTTTCGCTCGCTCTCTGCATAAGCGACGGAGTGCTCGGTGAGCGCGGAGCTTACAGAGTTCACGGCGGCGGCTTCGGCGGAACAATTCAGGCATTCGTTCCCGCAGATCTGCTCGATACATATAAGAAAACTATGGACAGCGTTTTCGGTGATGGCGCCTGCAAGGTGCTTAACATCAGAGCCGACGGCGGCGTTATCGCAATAGCATAACTTAATGTTAAAAAATGAATTGTGCCCGTGATGCCTTAGTATCACGGGTATTTTTTATATTCCCTTTAATAATTGTTTTATTTGTGCTATAATACAACTAAACGATAAATAAGAATTTGAAGGAGTTTTTTATGGAATTGGATGTATTGATACCTCTTATATTTGCGGGATTGTTCCTAACGATAGATATTACAATGTTTATTAGAATGATATATCTACTTAAAAAAAGCAAGGATGACACGGTAGAAAATTTAGGAAACAAATTAAATCCTTACTTATATGCAACAGGAGTTGTCAGTGTCTTAATGGCGATTTGTATGATTATAGTTACAGTTATGAAATAATCAACAAATTCCAATAGGTCGAACAGATAGAAATTGGTTATAAAGGTCTTTGGCTTTTATTAATAATACATACTTTCCCTGTTTGCCAAAATAAAAAAGGCTCCCTTTATACAAGGGAGCCTTTTATCTTATTTGCCGAGCTTTCTCTGAATAGCTTTAACAATTTCAACAACGGGGATAACCATAAGGGCAAGACCGATTGAAATAGCATATTCTAAGAGACCGATGGTGGTGAAATCAAAGATGCTTGCAAGAACGGGAATTTCAATAATTGCGGTTGTGAGAACAAAGGAGAGAAGCATAGCGCCTAAGAGAAGCATATTCTGCTTTTTGCCGAGGCTGAAAATTGACTTTCTCTGCGAACGCATATTGAAGGAATGGAATATCTCACACATTGAAAGAGTGAGAAAGGCCATTGTAATTCCGTGTCCGCTCATAATCATTCCCGCTTCCTCAACAACGTGGGGGTCTAAAGCCCTTCCGATAAAGTAGGAAATAACGGTAAGAACTGCAACCAAAACACCCTGATAAACAACGTCAAAGCCCATTCCGTTTGCAAAAACGCCTTCGTTTGCCTTTCTCGGCTTGCGGCTCATAATGTCTTTCTCGGGAGGCTCAACGCCGAGCGCAAGGGCGGGAAGGCTGTCGGTAATAAGGTTTATGAATAAGAGATGTGTGGGCTTTAAGATGGTAAATCCGCAGAGGGTGGAGAAGAATATTGCGAAAACCTCTGATAGATTGGAGCTTAAAAGGAACTGGATTGCCTTTTTGATGTTGTCATAAATTCGTCTGCCCTCGGCAACTGCGGCAACGATTGTGGCAAAGTTGTCATCGGCAAGAACCATATCGGCAACGTTCTTGGTAACGTCTGTTCCGGTGATTCCCATTCCAACGCCGATGTCGGCGCTCTTTATGGAGGGAGCATCGTTAACTCCGTCACCGGTCATTGCGGTAACCATTCCCAAGTCGTGCCAGGCGTTGACTATTCTGGTCTTGTGCTCGGGCTGAACTCTGGCGTAAACAAATATTTCTTTGACCTTTTCCTTAAACTCCTCGTCGCTCATAGCGCTAAGTTCTGCACCGGTTATAGCCTGTGAAGCGTCTGTTGCTATTCCGAGTTCTTTTGCTATTGCAACGGCGGTGTCGTAGTGGTCGCCTGTTATCATAATGGGGGTAATTCCTGCCTCGCGGCACTCTGCGATAGCCGCCTTGACCTCGGGACGAACGGGGTCGATCATTCCGGTAAGACCAATGAAAACAAGCTCGTTTTCAAGAGCCTCTGGGCTTGAGTCGGCGGGAACAGCGTCGTGGAAGCGCTCTGTTACTGCAAGAACGCGAAGCGCCTTGTCAGCCATAGCCTTGTTGGCGTTTAAGATCTCGGTGCGGTGGGCCTCTGTAAGCTCAACTATTCCGTTTTCGGTTAAAATCTTTGTACATCTGCAAAGAACCTCGTCTGGAGCGCCCTTGGTGTACTGAACGATGCCGTTTTCAGTCTTGTGAACGGTTGACATCATCTTGCGGTTTGAGTCAAAGGGAGCCTCTGCAACTCTGGGATTTTTCTCCTTGAGATCGTTTTTGTTAAAGCCCTTGGAAAGAGCAAAGGCAACAAGCGCCGCCTCGGTAGGCTCGCCGACAACCTCTCCCGCCTCATCTTTGTTAACTTCTGCGTCAGAGCAGAGTGCAGATGCTATTGCAACGAGGTTGCTGTCTGCGCCGTAGCTTTCAACAACCGTCATCTTGTTCTGGGTAAGTGTTCCGGTCTTGTCGGAGCAGATTATCTGCGCGCAACCGAGGGTCTCAACAGCGGTAAGCTTTCTGATAATTGCTTTTTTGGCAGACATATTTGTAACGCCAATTGAAAGAACGATGGTAACAACCGCAACAAGTCCCTCAGGAATTGCGGCAACCGCAAGGCTTACTGCCGTCATAAAGCTTGAAAGACCGAATGTAAGGTCAATGGGCTTGTTTAAAACAAGATGCTCAACGATGTTAAATCCAAATATAAATACACATATTCCGATAACGAGCAGGCTAAGAATACGGCTTAGCTGAGCAAGCTTTATCTGCAGAGGAGTCTGTCCTTCTTCTGCGGTGGCAATAGCGTCAGCAATCTTGCCCATCTCGGTGTCCATGCCCGTGCCTGTAACGACCGCCTTGCCGCGACCGTAAACAACGGTGCTTCCCATATAAGCCATATTCTTGCGGTCGCCAAGGGGAACGTCGTCTCCGCTCGGGGTAATAACGTCAATGTATTTGTTAACGGGAACGCTTTCGCCGGTAAGAGCTGCCTCTTCAATTTTAAGACTTGCGCTTTCAAAAATTCGGCAGTCTGCAGGAACGGCATCTCCCGCCTCAAGCAGAACAACGTCGCCTACAACAAGCTCCTCGCTTCGCACAGAGCTTATTTTTCCGTCGCGCAGAACGCGGGAGGTTGCGGCTGATATTTCCTGAAGCGCCTCAATTGCTTTTTCCGCCTTGCTTTCCTGATAAACGCCCAGAACAGAGTTGATGATAACAACTGCAAGGATTATAAGAGCATCGGTCGGGAAGGGAATAGCGTGTCCCATAGCAGCGGCCTCGGCCATCTCTGTTGCGGCAGAAACAAACGCCGCAATCAAGAGAATTATTATCATCGGGTCTTTAAGCTGGTTTAAGAACCTCTTTAAAAGAGAATCCTTTTTTGCTTGTTTCAGCTGGTTTTTGCCGTTCTTTTCAAGGCGCTGGGAGGCTTCCTGCGAGGATAAACCCTCGGCAGATGAGCCTACATCGTTAAAAACAGCGGCAATGTCCTCGGTATAGAATTTCATTTGTGTTTCTCCTTTTTTATTATTGTGTAAAAAAAGACTCATGTATGGAGTTTGCCCATACATGAGTCTTGTTATAAATTCAAGCCAGACGAAATTTCGTCATGCATGTTGAACTTGAAAACGCTTTCGCGCTAACTACTCCCTCATGAATATTTAAGATATATTTAAATTATAATACCTTTCCCTTTTTATGTCAATAAAAATAATCACCAAATTTGTGTAAAATAATTGTGAATTTCGGCAGATTTTAGTCGTTTGAATTGTTTCTGGAGCGAACTTTTTGAATTTTTCTGTAAATCAAAAGCCCCGCGCCGCTTAAAGCTAACGTAACCGCAAAAGCGAGACCTGCAAAAATATATTGCTCGTTTCCTAACGCGCTTCCGCCGATAGTCGAGGTAATAACAGATGGAATTCTGGCTACCGTTACAATTAAAAGCCAGGTTCTGAGTTTCATATCTGTAAGTCCTGCAAAGTAGGAAAGCAGGTCCTTAGGGGTGCCGGGCAGACACATAACAACAAAATAAATGGTGTTAAGCCTTTGCTTGTTTTGTAAAAACTTAAGTGAATTTATCTTTTCCATAGGGAAGAAGAGCTCAACTAACTTTACGCCAAATCTTCTTACAAGTAGAAAGATTATAACGCTTCCGATAACTATTCCTGCAAGACAAAGCAGGGTTCCCTCAACGCTTCCGAATGCATACCCCGCCGCAATCTCAAACGGCTCGCCCGGGATAAGTGCAATGACGACCTGCATAACTATAATTCCAACGAATATCAGCCTGCCCCATGCTCCAAACGAGTCTATCCACTCCTGAAATTTCTGCGGCTCTTTTGCAAATTCAATAAGAGGCTTGCCTATAAAAACGGTTATCACAGCACAGAAAAGAAGAGCAAAAATAATGAGCAGACTGCCAAGTAATTTCCTATGCTTGTCCCAAAATTTTTCAGACATATTAAACCTCCCTTAAAAGTATATTGTAATTATATACCAAGTTTAAGTGATGTGCAAGTGATAAAATATTAAAGATTTTGTTAAAAATAGTGAATTTTTATTCATCAAAAGGGTGAATATTCTGCATATTTGATGAATAAAAAGTTTCAAAAAATCATTGACAAAACAAGTGTTTTTACATTATAATATATATTATTCAAAAATAGTATATTTATTTAAGGAAAGAAACTGTTTTTGTAACCTATCCGAAAAATCGGATTCGATAAAAATTTACACAAAGGAGAAAAGACTATGAAAAACTTTAAAAAAGTCCTCGCAGTTTTAGTAGCTGCAGTTATGATGTCTGTTTGCTTTGCATCTTGTAACGGAGAAAAGCAGACGGGTATCAGAGTAGGCGGAATCGGACCTATCACCGGCGGCGCCGCTATTTACGGTCAGGCTGTTATGAATGCAGCAGAAATGGCTGTAGAGGAGATCAACGCTCTTGATTCTGACATTAAGTTTGAGTTCAAGATGGAAGACGATGAGCACGATGCTGAGAAATCAGTCAACGCTTATAACACCCTTAAGGACTGGGGTATGCAGATTCTTATGGGAACCGTTACTTCCGGCCCCTGCACAGCAGTTTCAACCGAAACCAACGCTGACAATATCTTCACCCTTACTCCTTCTGCTTCTTCTACCGACGTAATCGGTGGTTACGAGGACGAGGATGGCAACACCATCGAGCGTAAGGATAACGTATTCCAGATGTGCTTCTCGGATCCTAACCAGGGAACCGCTTCTGCACAGTACATCAGCGAGAAGAATCTTGCAACCAAGGTTGCTGTTATCTACAACAATGCAGACAACTATTCAACCGGTATCTATCAGAAGTTTGACGCTGAGGCAAAGGCTCGTAACCTTGAAATTGTAAGCGTAGGAACCTGCACCGATGAAACAACCGATTTCAAGACCCAGCTTAACGCCGCAAAGCAGGCCGGCGCTGACCTCGTTTTCCTTCCCATTTATTATACCCCTGCTTCTCTTATCTTAAAGCAGGCTAAGGACATCGATTATGCTCCCAAGTTCTTCGGAGTTGACGGTATGGACGGTATTCTCACCGTTGAGAACTTTGACACTTCTCTTGCAGAGGGCGTTATGCTCCTCACTCCCTTCTCGGCTGACGCTGAGGATGAGAAAACCCAGAACTTTGTAAACAACTACAAAGAGAAATACGGCGAGATCCCCAACCAGTTTGCTGCCGATGCTTATGACTGTATGTATGCTCTCTATGAGGCTTGCAAGGCTCAGAACATCACAATGGATATGACTGCAGCAGAAATCAACGAGAAGCTTTGCGCTCAGTTTACCTCTGACGACTTCACCTTTGACGGTCTTACCGGTACAGGTATGAAGTGGAGCGAGAGCGGAGAAGTTTCCAAGGCTCCTATGGCTGTTGTAATTGAGGACGGCCAGTATGTAGGTATGTAATTTCTGCCTTAACAAAAGAATAATAAACTAATCCGAAACCAGAAGGTAGGGAAACCTGCCTTCTGATTTCGGCGTTTTTAGAAAACTGAGGTGTAACCGTGACTTTTATTTTTAACCTGATCAATGGAATCAGTCTCGGTAGCGTTTATGCCATTATCGCACTTGGATACACAATGGTTTACGGTATTGCAAAGATGCTTAACTTCGCTCACGGCGATGTTATTATGATCGGAGCCTATGTGTCTTACTGCGCTACTACATATATGGGTCTTAACCCCCTTCTTTCTGTGGTAATTGCAATGGTAGTCTGCACCGCGCTGGGTATTCTGATTGAGGGACTTGCTTATAAGCCCTTAAGAAAAGCTCCCGCGCTTGCAGTTCTGATAACCGCTATCGGCGTCAGCTATTTCCTCCAGAACTCAGCTCTGCTCATCTGGGGAAGTGCTCCTAAGAATTTCAGCTCGATCGTAAAGTTTGATTCTGTTTCTCTTGCAGGCGGCAAGCTGATCATTACAAGTGAGTCTATCGTAACCGTTATTGCGTGTATCGTAATAATGGTTGCACTCACGTTATTTATCAAAAAGAGCAAAATGGGTAAAGCAATGCGTGCCGTTTCCGAGGATAAGGGAGCTGCCGAGCTTATGGGTATAAATGTTAATTTAACTATTTCGGTAACCTTTGCAATCGGTAGTGCGCTTGCAGCTGTTGCAGGTGTTCTGCTTTGCTCGGCATACCCTATTTTGATTCCTACAACAGGCTCAATGCCCGGTATCAAGGCGTTTACCGCAGCCGTTTTCGGCGGAATTGGTTCTATCCCCGGCGCTATGCTCGGCGGTATCCTGCTCGGCATTATCGAAATTTTCGGACGAGCCTATATTTCAAGCGAGCTTGCAGATGCTATCGTTTTTGCAGTTCTTATTGTTGTTTTGCTGGTTAAGCCTACAGGTCTTCTCGGCAAAAAGATTAATGAGAAGGTGTGAGGTGAGAATATGCTTAAAATGCTTAAAAAATATAAAAACTTAAGTAGTTATGCCCGCACCTCTATAAGCACCTATGGCATTATTCTGCTCGCGTTTGCAATTTTATTCCCGCTCCAGCAGGCAGGGGCTCTTAGTTATTCCTTCAGCGGAATGTTAGTTCCTATCTGCGCTTATATCGTTATGGCAATTTCGCTTAACCTAACTGTAGGCGTTCTCGGTGAGCTCAGCCTCGGTCACGCAGGCTTTATGAGCATCGGCGCTTTCAGCGGCGCGATTGCTGCAGTATCTCTTGGGGATGGCGCTCCCGATGTTCTCCGCCTTGTTCTCGGAGTATTGATCGGCGGTATCCTTGCAGGTGTTGCGGGACTTCTTATCGGTATCCCCGTTCTTCGCCTTAAGGGTGACTATCTTGCTATAGTAACCCTTGCCTTCGGAGAGATCATCAAAAATATCGTAAACTGTCTTTATGTTGGTGTTGACGCGGCAGGTCTTCACTTCTCGATGACCGATGTTGCATCACTTCATATGACCAACGGAACAGTTATTTTGAAAGGACCTCAGGGTGCAGTAGGTATCCCAAAGGTTGCAAGCTTCCTTTCGGGAGTTGTGCTTATTTTGATAACCCTCTTTGTTGTAATCAACTTGGTTCACAGCCGCACAGGCCGTGCAATCAAGGCTATCAGAAATAACCAGATTGCCGCCGAGTCTGTCGGTATCAGCATCACCAAGTATAAGCTGATTGCTTTTATAACCTCGGCTGCTTTAGCAGGAATGGCAGGCGCAATGTACGCTATGAACTATTCCAGCATCGTTGCAAAGAAATTTGATTTCAACACCTCGATCTTGATCCTCGTTTTCGTCGTTCTCGGCGGAATGGGCAAATTCTTCGGAACTATAGTTGCAACAACAGTTCTGTATATGCTCCCCGAGATATTCCGTGAGTTTGGTGAGTACAGAATGCTTATCTATGCAGTCGTTCTTATCGTTGTTATGCTTGCAACCAATAGTTCGGGCGCAAAGATGCTTAAGGATAAAATCGTTGATTTTGTTAAAAACCTCTTTGCTAAATCAAAGAATAAAAAAGTAGAGGCGGGAGGTGCTGACAGTGAGTAAAATGGTACAGGTGCCGAGTAAAAGCATCGTGCCTGAGCGCGATGTTGATAAAACTCCTATTCTGGAAACCCATCACCTCGGCATTGACTTTGGCGGACTTACTGCCGTCGATGACTTAACTCTGGCAGTAGGCAGAACCGAAATTGCAGGTCTTATCGGCCCTAACGGCGCAGGTAAAACAACGGTTTTTAACCTGCTCACAAACGTTTACAGCCCCACCCGCGGAACAATACTGCTTGACGGTAAATCCACTGCAGGCAAAAGCACTGCACAGGTCAACCGTATGGGCATCGCCAGAACTTTCCAGAATATCCGTCTTTTCTCTGATATGTCGGTTATCGACAATGTAAAGGTCGGTCTGCACAATCAGGTGCGCGAATCCCTTATTTCAAACTTTACCCATACCTTCGGCTTTAAAAAGGCTGAAAAGGAATTTACAAGCCGCGCGCTTGAGCTTCTTGATTTCTTTAAGATGGCAGACTTGGCTTACGAGGAGGCAGGAAGCCTGCCTTACGGAGCTCAGCGCCGCTTAGAGATTGTGCGCGCTCTTGCAACAAACCCCGGAATCGTTCTTCTTGACGAGCCTGCAGCGGGTATGAATCCCTCTGAAACTGCAGAGCTTATGAACAATATCCGCAAGATTCGCGACACCTTCAATATCGCTGTTTTGCTTATCGAGCATGATATGAATCTTGTTATGAATATCTGTGAGGGAATTTGCGTTCTTGACCACGGTAAAGTTATCGCAAAGGGAACTCCTGATGAGATCAAATCCAATCCCAAGGTAATCGAAGCTTACCTCGGAAAGAAGAGGGAGGGCGGCGCTAATGCTTAAGGTAAACGATATAAACGTATATTACGGCAAAATTCACGCCCTTAAGGGAATTTCTCTCGATGTTAAGCAGGGTGAGATAGTTGCTCTCATCGGCGCAAACGGCGCAGGTAAGTCAACGACCCTTAAAACCATTTCGGGAATGCTCCGCACCAAAACGGGCAGCATCAGCTTCCTTGATGAAGATATTTCTCACACCGAGGCTCATAAGCTTGTTGCTAAAGGCCTTGCACATGTTCCCGAGGGCAGACGTTGCTTCCTGCAGATGACTGTTATGGAAAATCTTGAGATGGGTGCCTATACAGACCCCTCAAACGTCAAGGCGGGAATTGAAGATGTTTTTGAGCGTTTCCCGCGCCTTAAACACCGTAAGAACCAGATTGCAGGAACCCTTTCGGGCGGTGAGCAGCAGATGCTCGCTATGGGTAGAGCTCTTATGAGCCGCCCCAAGCTTATGATGCTTGATGAGCCTTCGATGGGGCTCGCTCCCATTCTGGTTGAGCAGATCTTCAGTATCATTAAGGAAATGAATGATGCTGGAACGACTGTGCTCTTAGTTGAGCAAAATGCTGGTATGGCGCTTGAGATTGCTGATAGAGCTTACGTTCTTGAATCGGGCAGACTTGTCCTTTCGGGTACAGGTAAAGAGCTTCTCGGAAGCGACGAGATCAAGAAGGCTTACCTCGGCGGTTAATATTCTTCTTTGTGTTAAAAAAGGCTCAAACCTTTGTGGTTTGAGCCTTTTTATTTATTCCTTAACTATAATAATGTTTGAGGTGATGTTGCAGGGATATTTCGGTAGATTGTCGTTTGTGATAATGCAGTCCATATCGTTAAGATGCGCCACGTGGAAAACCGAGCTTTTCTCAAACTTTTCCTTGTCGCATAGATAAACCTTTTTGCGAGCGTTTTTCATAGCAACGCGTCTTAAGTTCGTTTCCATCTCTGAATAGTCTGCAATGTAACCTGTATGGGTGACCGCCGAGGTTGAGAAAAACATAATATCTATGTTAAAGTTTGAAACGGTTGCCTCTGCGTAAGAGCCTGCAAAGGCAAGGGAATTTTCTATAAGCATTCCGCCGGTGCAGTAGCCCGTGATGTTGTATTTTCTTAAAAGGTGCGCCACCTGCATACTGTTTGTTATAACAATAATGTTTTTGCGCTCTCTTACAAAGTCAACGATTCTAAGGGTGGTGGTAGAGGCGTCTATGTAAATAACGTCGCCGTCTTTTACCATCTTGGCGGCCTCGCGAGCCAAAAGCAGTTTTCCTTTAGGGTCAATGCCGTTACGAAAGTCGATGGGAATAACCGTGTTGTTCTCGGGTATCGGCATGGCGCCGCCGTGGCTTCTTATGATAGCCTTGCGGCGAGTAAGCTCGGCTAAATCGCGCCTTATGGTCGGCGGACTGACAAAAAGGGTCTTGCTTAGGTCCTCAACGCTTGCAAACTTATCCTTTGTCAGAATATCTAAAATTCTGCTGAGCCTTTCTTCACGAATCACGATTAAATTCGCTCCCTTCTGATTGCACGAAATTGAGCATTTATAAATTTTAGAGCCATACATTGACATATTTGATTGATAGTGTATAATTAATTATACAAAAACCGATCAATTATGTCAATCGGATATATAAATACAGCAAAGTAATTTTTACATAAATTACTTTCCGCTTTTACAAATTCATACTATGCCATCTGTATGTTGTAAGAGAGGGCAGAGGAGGACCGTGAAAACGGTCCTCTTTTGTTTTACGTAACTTATAAAAATTGCTTGAAATGGGGAAAAAGCGGTGGTATACTATATAATGAGTAAAAATTTTTCCTCGGAGGCATAGTATGAGAAAGACTAAAATTATCTGCACTATAGGACCCGCTTGCAGTGACGAAAAGACACTTGCAGAGCTTTGTATGGCAGGAATGAATGTTGCCCGCCTTAACTTTTCGCACGGCTCTCATGAGCAGCATCTTAAAGTGATCGAAACAATCAAAAAGGTGCGAACCGACTTAAATCTTCCCATCGCCATTATGCTTGACACCAAGGGCCCCGAATATAGAATAGGAACCTTTGAAAACGGCAGCGTTATGATAGAGGACGGAGCCGAGTTTACCTTTACAACAAAGGATGTTGTCGGCAGTAATAAGCGCGTTTCGGTAAGCTATAAGGGCATCGCTTCTGAGATGAAGCGCTCTGACATTATAAAGGTCAATAACGGCCTTTTGGTTTTCGAGGTTATGGACACCACCGACACCGACGTTATATGCAAAACAATAGTCGGCGGCGAGCTTCGCGATAAAAAGAGTATGAGCTTTCCCAACAAGGTCTTGGGGCAGAAATATGTAAGCGAGGAAGATAAGAAGGATATAATCTTCGGCATACAGAACGACGTTGATTTTATCGCCTGCTCCTTTGTTTCCTGCAAACAGGACCTTTTGGATATAAAGAAGATCTTATCCGAATATGGCGGCGAGAATATCGACCTTATTGCAAAGATAGAGAACCGCTCTGGCGTTAATAATATTGAGGATATTTGCGAGGAGTGCGACGGAATTATGGTCGCTCGCGGTGACCTCGGCGTTGAAATTCCCTTTGAGGAGGTTCCTGCTATTCAGAAGGAGCTTATTTCTGAGTGCAGACTTTTAGGTAAACGAGTAATCACCGCAACAGAAATGCTTGAATCAATGATTCACAACGCCCGCCCCACAAGAGCCGAAATTTCGGACGTTGCTAACGCTGTTTTTGACGGAACGAGCGCCGTAATGCTCTCGGGAGAGACAGCCGCGGGTAAATATCCTGTTTTGACTGTGCAGACAATGGCGAAAATCGTCGAGCAGGCTGAAAACAGCATTTCCTATAAAAAGATGTTCTTAAATTCTGAGTTCAAGATAAGAAATACCGTCGACGCCATTTCCCACGCCACCTGCAATATGGCGATAGATATCGATGCGCAGATTATTGCGGTTTGCTCGCTTTCGGGCTCGACTGTGCGAATGGTATCCCGTTTCCGTTCTCCTGCCGATATTCTCGGTCTTACAACCGATGAAAAAACCTGGCGCCAGCTTTCGCTTTCCTGGGCGGTAACACCCGTTAAGTGCGAGCTTTATGATTCGACCGACGTTCTGTTCTATACCGCCAAAAAGCTTGCGGTTTCAACATACAGCCTCAAAAGCGGCGATAGAATAGTTATAACCGGCGGAATGGTAAACGGCTCCTCGGGCAATACCAATATGATAAAGGTAGAAACGGTTTAAATTTTAAATGAGGGTGGTAATATGAAGCTTCTTTTTAAGCAAAAAATATTTTCGTGGCTTGATAGCTACGATATTTTCAGCGAGGCAGGGGAAACCCTTTATAAAGTAAAGGGACAGCTTGCCTGGGGACATTGCCTTAAGATCTACGATGCCTCGGAAAACGAGATTGGAACCGTAAAGCAAAAGGTATTTACGTGGCTTCCTAAGTTTGAATTGTATTACGGAAACCAGTATGTCGGCTGCATCAGCAAGGAATTTACTTTTTTAAGGCCTAAATATAATATTGACTGTAACGGCTGGCATGTTGAGGGAGATTGGTTTGAGTGGGATTACAGTATTGTAAACCACTTGGGACAGCAGGTCGCAACGGTTTCCAAAAAAATATGGAACTGGACCGATAC
>CAZDSQ010000003.1:0-45364 GCA_964508295.1 uncultured Oscillospiraceae bacterium
CGACATCATTGAAATGAATATGTTCAATTACCTTTGGTAATTGTTTGCGAATTCAGAGAATTCGCTGTCGAAATAAGGCTTTGCCCTATTTCGACATAAACATAGTCATTATAATTTTATCATACCCATTAGCAAAAGGAGTGTTAATTTATGATACGAGTCGGTATTTACGGGTACGGCAATCTGGGACGCGGCGTTGAATGTGCCATAAAGCAGGCAAATGACGCTAATCTTGTTGCTGTTTTCACAAGAAGAGATCCTTCTACCGTTAAAATTCTTACAGAAGGAGTTCCCGTTTACCATATTGACAAGGCAGAGTCGATGAAGGACGCTATTGACGTTATGATACTCTGCGGCGGAAGTGCCACAGACCTTCCCGTTCAGACGCCCACACTCGCCTCTGTATTCAATGTCGTTGACAGCTTTGACACACATGCTAAAATTCCCGAGCATTTCAAAAATGTTGACCTGGCTGCCAAAAAGGGCGGAAAAACCGCAATTATCTCGGCAGGTTGGGATCCCGGAATGTTCTCGCTTAACCGCCTTTACGCTTCGGCAATTCTTCCTGAAGGCAAGGACTACACATTCTGGGGCAAGGGAGTAAGCCAAGGACACAGCGACGCTATCCGCAGAATTGAAGGCGTTGTTGATGCAAGGCAGTACACCATTCCCATTGATGAGGCTCTCGAGAGCGTGCGAAGCGGCTCAAACCCCGAGCTTTCAACAAGGCAAAAACACAAGCGTGACTGCTATGTTGTAGCCGCTGAGGGCGCAGACAAGGCAAAAATCAAGGCAGAGATAGTTAATATGCCTAACTACTTTGCCGATTACGACACAACAGTTACATTTATTACTGCTGAGGAAATGAAGAGCGAGCACAGCTCACTTCCCCACGGCGGCTTTGTTATCCGTAGCGGAAGCACCGGCTGGGAGGGCGAAAACCGTCACATTATTGAATACAGCTTAAAGCTCGATTCCAACCCCGAATTTACCGCCAGCGTTATCTTGGCATACGCAAGGGCGGCGGTAAAGCTTTCGGATAAGGGACAGCACGGCTGCAAAACTGTTTTTGACGTTCCCCCTGCATACCTCTCGCCCTTAAGTTCGGCAGAGCTCAGAGAAAAACTGCTTTAAAACAAAACGACATCTTCCTTAATTGGAAGATGTCGTTTTTTGTTGTTTTTTACACTGGTAATATTCACGCTGATATGCGCGTATCTTTTCCCTGTTCTTTTCGCGCCACTGTCTTTGGCGTTCTCTCAAATGTTCCTTGTTTTTAAGACCGTAAACCTTATTTTTTTCACAAATCTTCTCTCGATTTTTCTCAAAATACCGTCTGTCATAAGCGCTTTTTCGCTCTTTATTTTCGAGCCTATACTTAACATATCGTTCTCTATTCAAAGAATAATATGCCTGAGCGTAAGCCCTTTTTCCCTCGGCATTTTCAGAAAGGTACTCTTTTTTGCGCTTTAACGCCTTTTCGGACATTTTTCGATTTCTTTTTTGGCCGCGTTTTTTTATAATGCCCTTATCTATGTTTTCAGACTCAATATAATCCTCAATTTCGATAACATCATTTATGCAGTCATCAAAGGCGCAGTTAAAGCAATCTCTATCGCAAACGGCTTTTGTTTGTCTTTTGCACATTTTATTCACCGCCGTTTCTTTACAAAATGTAAGCCTTTAATGTTATTTTATATTATATTTTGCATTTTGTCAACATATTTTTTAAAATATATTGACATTTTGCAAAGTTTATGTTATATTGTAAGAAAATGTCGAAATATGTCGAGAGAGGTGTTTGTATTGCGGCTTAAGGAATTAAGAAAAGCAAGGGGATTGTCACTTAAAGAGCTTGGGGATATTTTGGGGGTTGCCGAAAGCACGGTTTCGCTTTATGAAAACTCAAAGCGCGAGGCTTCGTATACTGTTTTGCAGAAGCTATCAAAGTATTTTAACGTTTCGATTGATTATCTGCTGGGCGGCGACGAGCAAAACGGAGAGAAAAAAAGTCCATACACGATTTACATACCGATTTTAGAGTCGGTTTCCCTATCGGGAAGCGCCATTGAGTGCTATTATTCTGCTGAAAAGGAGTCTATCGAGCTTGGCTCTACAGATGACTTTTTCTATTTTAAAATGCACGGAGAGTCAATGGCACCGCAGATAGCAGACGGAGATATTGCTCTTATTAAAAAGCAAGATGATGCCGAAAGCGGCAGCATTGCCGCGGTTATTTACGGCGATAATCCCGTTATGCTAAGGCGAGTTGTTAAAAACGGTGACATTACTGTTTTGCATCCGTTTAATCCAAATTTTGAAAGCTTTTTTGTAAATCGCGGTGAGAAAATTACTGTTCTAGGCGTTGTTACAGAAACCATTAAAAAATGGTAAAAAAATCCGAGGAAAGCTATAAAACTTTCCTCGGATATGCTTTTATATATATGCCAAAATAATATTGGAGGTGAAAATAATGCCTCATAAAAATAAGCAAAATAAACAAATTCACTCTGCAGAAAAAAAATTAGAAGAATTTAATCGAAAGAGCGAATACCCTGTTGTAAACCGCGCATCACTAAAGGATTACGATGCCTTAGAGGTAAAACGATGGGTTGAGGAAAACGAGCTTTGATGATACGGATGGTCGTCCCGATTCAGAAAGTAAAAAAGTTTAAATCAAGACACCTTCAAGGCGCAGGCATGGCCTGCGCCGCATTTATTTGTCCTCAGAGTAATTTGCAAAGCTTGTAAAGGTATTGTCCCTTACATCCTCATGCAGAATTGTTCTCGGCTTTGAGAGCACAACTGTTGCATTATCCGGCACATCCTCGGTCACAACGCAGTTTGCACCGATGCGAACGTTGTTTCCAACAGTTATTCCGCCAATAATCTTAGCGCCCGCTCCGATATAAACGTTATCAAAAATTTTAGGCGAGCCGTTATGCTTTGAGCCTTTTGCGGTGTTTGAGCCAATGGTTACCTGATGAAAAATAGTGCAGTTCTCCCCTATTTCAGCTCCTGCCGAAATGAGTATTCCGTTAAGCCCATGCGGGAAGGTTATTCTACCCTTTATCTTGGTCTGCGGCTCGATCGAGGCGTTGTTTTTATAAAGAATTCTTTGGCATATAAGGCTGTGATATTTACGACAAAGCGGATTTTTGCTTTTTAGCATCTTTTCTCTATGCATCCAGAATTCGTTCTGGTCGGGGCCTACTATTAAACTTCTAAGGCTCATTTTTATTCTCCTTTGTTTTTGTCCGAAAATATTACATAATCTTTGGTAAATGCTCTTATAATTTTATCTTTTAGGTCCGATGCGGTATTTTTATATATAGTTCTTTCAATATCTGTGGGCTCTTTCCAATACTCGCCTTTTGCCTGTGGTATAGCATTTTCCCAATAGTTATCAAGGTTAGACAAAATTTTTTTTGTTAAATCAAGGGCGGCGCACCTAGCCTTTTTTTCAAGACTTCTATAGGTTTCGTTTTGGCTTACCTCAAATTCCGCTTGCAAGAGGATTTCGCCCTCGTCAAATTTCTCGGCGATCTTATGCGCCGTTACGCCGCTCTTTTTAAGTCCCTTTAAAATTATATGCGGAAAGGGCCACGGACCTCTCCCCTCGGGGAGCAGGCTTGGGTGAATATTCACGCCGCGAAACGACGGTACGCTCTCGCAGGGAATTCTATAAGCATAGCCTGCAGAAAAGGCTAAATCGCATCCGTTTTGCTCGAACTGCCATTTGAGCTCGTCCACCGTAATTCTCTCAGTTGTAAAGGGAATATTCTTTACAGCGCAGATTTCTTTTATCTCGTCATTTTTATCAAAATAACCGTCGCCCTCAAAGCTATAAACCTTAAGAATATTTATTTTAGGGTTTGAGGCGAGCTCTTTAAGGCAGGGCGCAAACAGATCGTAGCCAAAATAAATAATATTCAAACGTCGCACCGCCTTTCAAAAATCTATATAAAAATAATACCACACTCTTTCGGGTTTTACAAGCAAAAAGAATGTGGTAGCTTTACGTCAATTTATATTTGCAAGACCTTCAAGCATCTGTATGAAGCTTTTTGTCAGCTCAGAGGGTATTTTGTCTGTTCTGAGTATATATCCGATGATATAAAAATCGTCGCTTTCAAACGGGATACTGACTATCCGCTCCTCATTTAACTGAGAAGGCATTATTCCCGTTCCTACAGTATATCCGTCGGTATCGAGCAAAACATTCATAAGGGTTGCCCTGTCGCTTATTTCTATATGCTTATTACTGTATGGGTTTACTATTTCCTCTGTAAAAAACGAGGTGCTGTGCTCGCCCTGCTCATAGGAAACGTAGGGGTAATCCTTTATATCGGCGCAGGTTATAAGCGTTTTTTGGCTTAAGGGATGTTCCCTTCTCACGTATATGTGCGGCAAAGCCTTTAGCACGGGAGTAAATGAGAGTCCCCTTTTACCAATATATCTTTCCATAATGCCTTGGTCATTGCCTTTTATAGCAATGATTCCAATATCGCTGTAGGCTTTTTCGGTTTCGCAAACAACGTCATAGGTTTTCATTTCTCTGAGCGAAAAGCGATAATTATGGCTGCCCATACGGTTTAAAAGCTTTACAAAAATATCGGCAACAAAATCATAGTGTTGAGTAGACACGTACAGTCTTTTTTGGATATCGTCGCTTGAGTACCGCTCTAAAATAAAATCGTTCTGCTCTGTGATCTGTCCTGCGTATCTTGCAAATTCAGTGCCCTCGTCGGTCAAAAACACTCCGTTTCCCGAGCGCTCAAAAATCTTTATACCGAGCTCGTTTTCGAGAGATTTCACGCTGACAGAAAGGCTTGACTGAGCCACAAAAAGCTGCTTGGCCGCCTCGTTAAACGAGCCGCACTGCGCAATCTTTAAAATATACTTACACTGCTGAATAGTCATAGTATCCACCCCGTTGCTTCGATTATGATATGATATATAAGAATAAGAAAAATCGCAGGCAGCATATTGATGTTGCTGATTTTATATTTATTACCGGACATAAGATTAAATCCTGAAAAGAACAAAATTATATATCCCATTGCGCAAAGCTGAGCCACCATCAAGTCGCTGAAAAAAGGTGCCGCAAAATATGCCGCTACCACTATTATAATCTGAATTGCAGCCACAGGCAAGGCAGACAAAGAAACTATTTTTCCGTAAGCAGAGCCGAAAATTACAGCAAAAGGTGCATCAATAAGGCTTTTCAGAAAAAGTTGGCTGTTATCGCCGTTTATTGCAAGCGCAACGGGGCCGCATATCTGAAGTCCGCCTATGCCGAAAAACAGCGAGGCATCAATAAAAGCGTTGGCAGATGCATTTTCCGACTTGCCGAGGTTGCTTAGCTTATCCTCAAGGTGAAGGGCCTGACCTATTTTACTTCCTACTATGTAGGCGAGCAGTACAACAACAAGACTTTCGCTTGAAATGTTACTGCCGTCTACATTATACATATTTTCAAAAAAACCGACAAGGCTGACGATTATAATCGAAATTCCCAATATCTGAAAATTCTGATTTGATATGTTTTTATGCAGTCTGCCGCCCAAAAGTCCGCCTAAAACGATTGCAACTGCATTTGTTATTATACCCATTAAGAAGTCTCCTTTGTAAGCACTTGCGTTATTAATTATAGCACAAGAGCTCTTGCGGCGGGTAATACCAAAAAACTATCGGTATCGTTAGGAAAAAGTTATAAATAAAAAGCACAAAGCCGCAACCCATAAGGTTGCGGCTTTATGCCGTATGCCATCTATATGTTGTTGAGAGATAATGTCTGATTAACAATACTATTTTATCATAACTTTAAAAAAAGTCAAGTCCTTTTAGAGTTGCCTTATATTAATTTTCAAAAAATTTAAAAATACATCTTGAATATCTTTTTTGAATATGCTATCATTATTGCAACAAACGAGCTCGATTTTGAGCCCTTTTACTTAGAAAGGAGATATTTTTTATGGTATTTGAAAAGGTTAGAAGCATTTTAGCTGAGCTTCTCTCTATCGACGAGGAGAGCATTACTATGGATTCGCTTATCATTGACAATCTCGGAGCTGACTCTCTTGATTTAGTTGACGCTGTTGTTACAATGAATGACGAGTTCGGCGTTGAAATTCCTGACGACGAGGTTGAAAATCTTCGTTCGGTTGGCGATGTTGTCAAATATATCGAAGCAAATATGTAATTTAAGTTTTGCTTGTAAAAAAATCGCCGCAGACTTTGTCTGGGGCGATTTCTTTTTTAGATTTACTTTTAAGGTGATAAAATGAATTTGGCGGCTTTAATTGTCGGCATAATCGGTGTAGTTCTTTACGTTCTAAGCTACCAGTTTAAAAAAAGAAAAACCATTGTGGCAATGTACTCGGCGGCAAACGTTATGTATGTTCTGCAGTATCTTCTCCTCGGGGCGTATACGGGAATGGCAATGGACTCGCTCGGCTTTATTTCCTCGCTGCTTGCAAGAAAAAAGCACACGCCATTTATGAGAAAGTACTACAAAATTATCGTTTTACTGCTTGACGTTTTAATGGTAACCTCGGGGCTTTTGCTTTATCAAAACCCATTCAGCCTCTTTGCGATAGTTGCAATAATCGTTGAGACAACGGCCCTATGGCTTGATAATGAAAAGATCATGCGCCGAGTTGCTATCTGCGCCGCTCCCTTCTGGCTTACATACAACATAGCATTCGGAGCGGTTGGCTCTGCTATCGGAAGTGCGATAAACTTAGTTTCTCTTTCTACTGCCATATTCAGATACGACATACTGAAAAAAGAAAAGGCAGACTAATTTCTGCCTTTAAACAAACCGAAAACTGCACCCACCCCCTGCTCCAGAAGCGAGCGGCGGGTGGTTTTATTTTTATAACGCAAAAGCAAGACAAGGCTATCCTCAAGCATTAGAAATATACATATCGGGAAAACGGCGCAGGTGAAAACGCTATTGTACCGGAATGCTGTCGCAAAGTCAAAATGCATAAAGGCGCAAAAGCCGCGTGTTACTCCGCAGCCAAGGCATTTTAAGCCCGTCATTAAATAGAGCGGGCAAAAACTGTGCTGCTCTATGAGCTTAAGCGGCAGCAGTGCAAAAGCTATGAGCAGGGCAAAATAAAAAAATGGTCTTTTGCTTAAGATTTTTTTCATTTTTAAGTGCCTCAAATCAAAAGTTTGTATTGAAAAAAATTTATATTATTGTTATAATATATTAAAGTATGTCTTTTATTTATATTATCATAAAAATTGACACTTTTCAATCCAAAAAATATAAACGGAGGGATTATATATGTTTTGTAAAAATTGTGGAACAGAGTTAAAAAATGAGGCGGCTTTCTGCCATAACTGCGGAGTTGCTGTCGCAACGCCAAAAACTGAGCCTGCTCCGTCAGCAAACACCGCTGAAAACTTCGAGGCAAAGGTCACTTTCGGCGAGCCTGAGGTAAATCCCGTAGAAAATACACAGCCCCTTTATCAGATGCCTCAGTACACAACGCCCGTTTCCGAGCCTGAAAATGACAAAAAAGGTTTTTCTATTGCATCTCTCGTTTTGGGAATTTGCAGCTTTCTTCCCTGCTGCTGTGCAAACTTTATAACAGCTATTCTCGCTGTTGTTTTTGGAATTATCGGCATAAAATCCTCTAACAAAAACTTTTCTGTTATCGGAATTATTCTTGCCGCAGTTGCATTTGTACTCTATATTATTGTTTTTGTTTTGTATGCATTTCTTTTAGACACATCTGCAGGATACTCATCTTTCTTTGATGAATATATGTATTATTAATTCAAAATCTAAGATTACAAACGGAAGGAATTTTTCACTGTGAACAAGGAACTCTCAAAGGTTTATGACCCTAAGTCAGTTGAGTCAAAAATATATGACTACTGGATAAAAGGCGGTTATTTCCATACCAAAATCGACAAAACCAAAAAACCATACACCATAGTTATGCCGCCGCCTAACATTACCGGTCAGCTTCATATGGGTCACGCTCTGGACAACACCCTGCAGGACATTTTGATTCGTTTCCGCAGGATGCAGGGCTACTGCGCTCTGTGGGTTCCCGGAACTGATCACGCTTCTATCGCAACCGAGGCTAAGATAGTTGAGGCTATGCGTAAAGAGGGTCTTACCAAGGAAGGCATCGGTCGCGAGGAATTCTTAAAGCGCGCTTGGGACTGGAAAAAGACCTACGGCGGCAGAATTACCGAGCAGCTTAGGCGCATCGGCTCCTCTTGCGACTGGGACAGAGAACGCTTTACTATGGACGAGGGCTGCAGCGAGGCAGTTAAAGAGGTTTTTGTAAGGCTTTACGAAAAAGGCCTTATCTACAGAGGTGAGCGCATCATCAACTGGTGCCCCCACTGCAAGACATCTATTTCTGACGCCGAGGTCGAGTACGAAAATCAGGCAGGTCATTTTTGGCATCTGCGCTATCCCCTTTCAGATGGAAGCGGATACATCGAGCTTGCCACGACCCGCCCCGAAACCATGCTGGGCGATACCGCAGTTGCAGTTAATCCCAGCGACGAGAGATATACTGCTCTTGTAGGCAAAACCGTTATTCTCCCTCTTGTTAACAGAGAAATTCCCATTATTGCGGATGATTATGTTGAGAAGGATTTTGGAACGGGTGTAGTTAAGATCACCCCCGCTCACGACCCCAACGACTTTGAAGTAGGTCTTCGCCACAACCTCGAGGTCATAAATCTTATGACCGAAGATGCCCACATGAACGAAAAGTGCGGCAAGTACGCGGGAATGGACAGATACGAGGCAAGAAAGGCCATCGTTGCTGATCTTGACGCAGGCGGATACCTCGTTTACACCGAGGACTACGAGCACAACGTCGGCAACTGCTACCGCTGCCACCAGACTGTTGAACCCCGTGTTTCAAAGCAGTGGTTTGTTAAGATGCAGCCTCTTGCAGAGCCTGCAATCGAAGCCGTTAAAAATGGCACTACCTCATTTATCCCCGACAGATTTTCTAAAATATACTATCACTGGATGGAAAACATCAAAGACTGGTGCATTTCCCGTCAGCTCTGGTGGGGACACAGAATTCCCGCCTGGTACTGCGACGAGTGCGGCGAGGTTATCGTTTCTAAGGACGAGCCGACCGTTTGCCCACACTGTCAGAGCAAAAAACTCACTCAGGACCCCGACACCCTTGACACCTGGTTCTCCTCTGCTCTCTGGCCCTTCTCAACTTTAGGCTGGCCTAACAAGACTGAGGATCTTGACTATTTCTATCCCACAAACACACTTGTAACGGGATACGACATTATATTCTTCTGGGTTGCCAGAATGATCTTCTCGGCCATAGAGAACATGGGCTCTGCCCCCTTTGACACAGTTTTCATTCACGGAATTATCCGCGACGAGCTGGGAAGAAAAATGTCCAAGTCGCTCGGAAACGGAATTGATCCCATCGAGGTTATCGACGAATACGGTGCCGATGCTCTGCGCTTTATGCTTGCAACCGGTAACAGCCCAGGAAACGATATGCGCTTCAGCTATGACAAGGTTAAGGCAAGCCGCAACTTTGCAAACAAGCTGTGGAACGCTTCCCGTTTCATTATGATGAATCTCTCTGACGAGATCACCGACGCTTCGCTTCCCGAAACCCTTACCATTGAGGACAAGTGGGTAGTTACCAAGTTTAACCGCCTTACCGCAGAGGTTACCGAAAACCTTGAGAAATTCGAGCTTGGCGTTGCAGTTTCTAAGCTTTACGACTTTATTTGGGATGTTATGTGCGACTGGTACATTGAGCTTACCAAACCCCGCCTTAACGCAGGCGGCGAGGACAGCATAAGAGCGCAGAAGGTTCTTATGTATATAATGAACGGCTCGCTCTCGCTGCTCCATCCCTTTATGCCCTTTATTACAGAGGAAATTTGGCAAGCGCTCCCCCACGGCGACGGTGAGACCCTTATGCTTGCCCCCTATCCCAAGTATGACAGCGCTCTTGACTTCCCCGAGGAAGCCGACGAGTTTGAAAAGATTATGGATGTTATCAAAGCCATCCGTAACCGCCGCAGCGAGATGAACGTTCCCCCTTCAAAGAAGGCAAAGGTTTACATTGAGTGCGACTGCGCTGACACCTTTGGGCAGGGCGTTACCTTTATTGAAAAGCTCGCCTTTGCATCTGAGGTTGAGATTGCCGAGAGCTTTAATCTTCCCAACGCAACTCAGGTTATCACAAACAGCGCCAGAGTTTACATTCCCACAGAGGAGC
Source organism: uncultured Oscillospiraceae bacterium (assembly GCA_964508295.1). Taxonomy (GTDB): domain Bacteria; phylum Bacillota; class Clostridia; order Oscillospirales; family Ruminococcaceae; genus SIG578. The sequence goes on from CAZDSQ010000003.1 coordinate 10,254, forward strand.
TTGTAGACTTTGAGAAGGAGCTTGAACGTTTAAACCGCGAGCTTAAAGCCTGCCAGAAGGACTACGATGTTTTAAATAACAAGCTTTCTAACGAGAACTTTGTAAGCCGCGCTCCCGCCGCAGTTGTTGAGGCTGAGAGACAGAAGCTTGCAAAGAGCTTAGAGAGGCTCGAGAAGGTAAAAGAAAGTATCGCAAAAATCACTAAGGACAGATAAGATGGATTACGCTAAGGCTTTAGATTATATTCATTCATTATCAAAGTTTGGCTCCAAGCCGGGACTCGACAGAGTTTCCCGGCTTGTTTCTCTTGCAGGAAACCCTCAGAAAGACCTTAAATTCATTCACATTGCAGGCACCAGCGGAAAAGGCTCGACTGCTTCATTTTGTGCATCAATTTTAAAAGAGGCAGGACTCAAAGTAGGGCTTTACACCTCGCCTTATATAGTTGATTTCCGCGAGCGGTTTCAAATTAACGGAGAGGTTATAGACAAGGCTGAGTTTTGTACACTTGTAGAGCGTCTTATCCCATTGGTTGAGGAAATTAACCGCGACAGTCAGGTCATAACCGAGTTTGAGTTCAACACAGCCTTAGGTTTTCTTTGGTTTAAAAGACAGAAATGTGATATTGTTGTTTTAGAGGTTGGAATGGGCGGCAGGTTTGATGCCACCAACATAATAGAAAATCCGCTTGTTTCGGCCATAACCTCAATAGGTCTTGACCACACCGATTACCTCGGCGACAGCATTGACAAGATTGCATTTGAAAAGTGCGGAATTATCAAAAACGGATGTCCTACTGTTTGCTATCCTATGCAAAAGGTGCAGGCGAAGCAGGTTATTTCAGAGATTTGCAAAGAGCAAAATTCCGCTCTCACCATTCCCTCTCTTGACAGTTTAACAGATGTCAGGCTTTCAATCGGCTCGTCGCAGTTTAACTACGAGAATGAGGGCTACACCGTTAATATGGCAGGCGAGCATCAGATATACAACGCTATTACCGCCATTTCTGCTGTAAAACAGCTTACAGCTTACGGGATAAACATTCCCAATGAGTGCATCAAACGCGGCATTTCTGCCGTTTTATGCCCCGCAAGGCTTGAGGTTATAAGCGAAAAGCCGCTTGTTATCATAGACGGCGCTCACAATGCCGACAAAGTAAAAGCCCTTTACAGTTACGCAAAACAGTTTTCGGGCAAAATCGTTTCAGTCTGCGGAATGCTTCGCGACAAGGACTACACCTCTGCCGCAGAGATAATTGCCCCGCTATGCAAAAGCATAGTTACAGTAACTCCCGAAAACCCACGCGCACTTTCTGCTGAGGAACTTCGGGACACTTTATCTAAGTACTGCTTAGACTGCACCGCTGCCCCATCGGTTTCGGATGGCGCAAAGCTTGCCTTTAGCAAACTTTGCGAAGGTGACGTTCTTCTATGCTGGGGCTCGCTTTACATTGCAGGTAAGGTACGCCAAACAATTTTATCAATTATTTAGTTTTTCAGCGCGTTTTGACAATTTTTTTAAAGAGTAGCCGCTATCCTTTTATTTAAAAGGATAGCGGCTTTTTTGCTGCAAAAAACGGAGGTGCTTAATATGCCGGCGAAGATAACTCAAGATGAGGACAAGCTGACAGTTTTTCTATCGGGCGAAATCGACCACCATAGCTGTGTGCAAATCAGAGAGCAGGCTGACACAGAAATTATGAAAATCCATCCAAAAGAGGTGGTTTTGGATTTTAAGGACGTTACATTTATGGACAGCTCGGGAATCGGGCTTGTTATGGGTCGATACCGACTCGCAAGCTCGTACGGCGCCGTTGTTACAATAACCGAAGCGTCCGCCTATTTAAAGCGGGTTATGCGCATTGCAGGGCTTGACTCGATTGTAAACATAAAGCAAACAGCTTCTAAGGAGGAGTTAAATTGAAAAGCGAAAATCAAATGAAGGTAAGCTTTCAGAGCTTATCGGTAAACGAGGGATTTGCAAGGGTTGCGGTTGCGTCCTTTATATCATCTCTTGATCCTACCGCCGCCGAGATCGCGGACATAAAAACCGCCGTTTCCGAGGCGGTTACAAACTGCATTGTTCACGCCTACAGAGATACTATCGGCACAATAACGATACATACAAAAATTTACCCTAACAGGCGGGTTGTGGTTATGATAAAGGACAAGGGTTGCGGCATTGAGGACATTGAAAAGGCCATCGAACCTCTTTTCACCACCCTGCCCGACGAGGAGCGCTCGGGGCTTGGTTTCTCAGTTATGCAGAGCTTTACCGACAAGATGAGGGTGCGTTCCAAGGTTGGCAAAGGGACAAGCGTTGTGCTCGAAAAGATCCTTTCGAAAAAAGCTGAGCGCAGATGAACAGCACATTATCACTATCGCGAGATGAAGCAATTAGCCAAAACATAGGTCTTGTTCACTCCTGCGCTCACCGTTTCAAAGGGCGCGGAATCGAGTACGACGACCTTTTTCAAGCGGGCTGTATGGGGCTTGTAAAGGCTTATGATGCCTTTGACTTTGACAGGGGTGTAAAGTTCTCTACCTATGCGGTGCCGGTCATTCTCGGCGAAATAAAAAGGCTGTTTCGTGACGGCGGCAGCATAAAAATGAGCCGCTCTCTCAAGGAACTCTCACTAAAAGTCACCAAAGCAAGAGAACGGCTGACGCTAAAACTCGGCAGCGAGCCTACAGTTTCACAGATTGCAGAGGAGCTTAATATCACGCCTGCCGAGGCAGCAGAGGCGCTCTCAGCCTCTCACCTTCCCCTATCTCTCACCGAAAGCGATGAGGAAGGCGGCGGGCAGATCGACATCGTTATACCCTCTGAGGAAGAACGAATCACAAATCTTCGTTCGCTTTCGCAGATTATGTCCAAAATGGCCGACGACGACAAAAGGCTTATAGTTTTGCGCTATTTTAAAAACAAGACCCAGACCGAAACAGCGCGGGAGCTTAATATGACTCAGGTGCAGGTTTCCCGCCGAGAGAAAAAGCTCCTCGCCGCAATGAGAGAAAAAATGCTGTTATAATCCCCTCAAATTTATAGAAAATCCTTGATAAGTCTCTTTATCAAGGATTTTATTTTGCTTGGAGCTTTCAGCACACGCCATCTGTGCGCCGGATCACCTTGCTGTCCAGGGCAGACAATTCAGCAATGATGAGTTTGACAAGATGCAGAACGGTCTCGATTTTGAGGACGTGAACGGCAATGAATACAAAGGATTCCCACGTCCTATCGGGCAATGGAACTGCCGGCACGTTAAATTCCCCATCATCGTTGGCATATCCAAGCCGGCACACACCGACGAGGAGCTTAAAGCCTATGCCGAGAACAGCCGGGAGAAGTACAGCCTTACTCAGCAGCAGCGGGCAATGGAAACTAAACTCCGCCAGCTTAAAACTGAGCGCCTTGCCGCATCGGCCGCAGGTGATGAGCTCGAGGCCAAGAGGATCCAAAAGAAAATCAATGAGCGGCAGGCCGAATATCGTCAGTTCTCCGCAAAGAACAACCTGCTTTACGATACCCGCCGGGCAAGCGTTGAGGGTTATCGAAGAATTGCCGTAGATAAATCCACCTATATAAAAGGCAATTTACCGAGGAATTACAAAGATGAACGAAATCCCGGAGAAAGAATAAGTCGTGAATCATTAAACGAGGTTATGAACTTTGCAAAAGAAAAAGGGGTTCGCATTGGCTCCCCAGGCGAGCCCTTAGGCGGATTTGAAAAATACAGAGGCGATGTTGAAGTACTAAAAGAAATGATTAGTGAACTCTCGACACAACAAGCAAGCGACTTGTTTGTCAAAAGCGGTTCTAAAAATCCTATTCTTTGGTATGACAATGTGCGAGATGATCACGATTTAAGCAAAATCGATATCAATGCTTTTGCTCAGACTAATGGAAGAAATATCACATTGAACAAGTTCATGTTCGACGACAGCAAATATTTGTTAAACGAATATTCAAAAGCAGAACAAAGCGGGCACTTCGTGAAAGGTTCAAGTTATAAAAATATAATTTCTCACGAGGTTGGGCACATTATCAATAAAAACAGTCAGTCTTTGTATATAAAATCGCTCGTATGCCTTGAAACCCAGTCTAAGATTATCGGAATATCATTAAAAGATTACATACAGGAAAACATTTCTATGTATGCAGCTTATCAAAACAACGATTTAGCGCACCCAGAGCTTATATCTGAAATAAATTCGCTATTGCAATGCAACAAAAACAGTGATATAATTAAACTACTAAAACAAGGAGGTGTACTATAGATGCGATACGACAAGGATTATTTTTTCTTTGCGCCTCATTCAGAATGGTACACAGTCGAAAAAGGCAAAGGATATGTACCAACAGACAAAGCGCCTCCTGAAGCTGTGGAGGCTATGAAACGTGTAAACGAACGTGGTAAAAAAGGCTTAGAGGTATAACATACATCCGCTCTCTTAGGAGGGCGGATTTTTTATGTCTAAAAATTATATAATATTTTTTTATTTGGGGGGTTAGAAATCTAACTCCCCTTTATTTTAAAATAAAATAAGAAATTCAAAATGTCTATCTTGCTGACGCTTAAATGCAAGATGTTTGCTCGCAGAGTGTCTGCGGTTTTACAAATTAAATCTACAAACAAGGAGAAAAAAGTATGGAATTTCTGAAAAATGTTTTTGGTGATAAGGCTCTGACCTTCGATGATTTCAAAGCAGCCGTCGAGGCTGACAAGAATATCAAGCTGGCCAACCTTACAGACGGCAAGTATGTTGACAAAGAGAAGCTCGATAAGAAAATTGACGAACTCTCAAATGCTCAGGCGACCATCACCGACCTTAAAGGCAAGCTCGAGGACGCCGAAAAGGTTGATGTAAAAGGTCTGCAGGACAGGCTCAAGGAATTTGAGGACGCCGAAAGCGCCCGCAAGCAGAACGAGGCCAAAGCACAGGAGCTCGAAGCTCTCAAGGCTCGTTTTAATCCCCTCAGGAAAGATAAGACTTTCATAAACGAGGGAACGGAAAAGTGGATGTTTGAGGAGTTTTCAAAAGCCCTTGCCCTCGAAGAAAACAAAGGCAAGAGCGATGCCGACATCTACGAGGCCATTGCCAAAGACAAAAATATCTACGAGAACCCCAATTCAAAGTTCGTAAATCCGCCTTCCTAACTCAAACTTATAACCGACTTTTTATCTTATCTAATGCGCCTTTTTCAAGGCGGCTTACCTGAGCCTGCGAGATACCTATCTCGGCGGCGACCTCCATCTGTGTTCTACCGTCGAGAAAGCGCATTGAGAGGATCTTCTTTTCCCTTTCGCCGAGCGAGTGAATGGCATCTCGTATATTAAGTTCCTCGAGCCAAGTCGAGTCGTCGTTTTTGTCCTTTACCTGATCGAGAACGTAAATGGTATCACCGCCGTCTGAATAAATGGGGTCGTAAAGCGACATAGGCTCAACTATCGCTTCAAGCGCCATAACAACGTCGACCGTTTCCATTTTAAGCTCAGCGGCAATCTCGCTGACTGTTGCCTCTCTACCAAGTCTTGCGGTCAAAGCCTCCTTTGCCTGCATAGCCTTATATGCGGTGTCGCGCAGAGAACGGCTGACACGGATAGAATTGTTATCCCTGAGATACCTGCGGATCTCGCCTATTATCATAGGAACTGCATAGGTCGAAAAGCGCACGTTTTGAGATATATCAAAGTTGTCGATAGCCTTGATCAGTCCGATACAACCAACCTGAAACAAGTCGTCAAGATTTTCATTTCTGTTCAAAAAACGCTGGATAACACTCAGAACAAGCCTCAAATTGCCCTCAATCAGCTTATCACGGGCGCTTTTATCTCCTGCGTGCATTTTTTTAAGAAGCGCCATCTTCTCAGCCTCTTTCAGCACCTTAAGCTTTGCGGTGTTGACACCGCAAATTTCAACCTTATTATAGTACAAAATAATCCCTCCCAAAACTATTTTGGGCAGGGATAAAAAAATTAAACAAAATAAAAAATGGGCTGCTAAATTTAGCAGCCTGTTTTTTTACTCGGTTTCATACAAATGAAATTCACCATAGATTTTTTTTCGAGCATTAGCTCTGTCGATGGTTGAAAAACTGTCAGGTTTCCGCTTTCTGCTTAAAACAAGCCAAATGTAATTGAACACAACAACTCCCCAACCAATTGGCAGAAGCCATTTATGTTTTTTCACAAATTTGCACTCGCTTTTAGCCTTTGAGTTTATAGTATAAAAAACTTGAAACAACGATTTTTTTCCATCAACCGTACTATCATTTCTGTTTTTTATATATTTAATTTGACGATAACGGTCATCATCCTTAAATCCAAAATTTCCACCATCAAGAATATCGGCAACAATGGCTTCAATCAGCTTATCATCTGCCTCTCCGGCCCAATTTTTGTGGTCGCAACCCAAATATCTAATGCAGCAAAGAGTAAGTAGCTGAGCAAAGCGCCAAAGTCCCATTTCTTTCAGCGGTTTTTCAAATAACTTAACAAACTCATCGTTTGAAAGGCTATTTACAAACACCGCCCAGTCACACAAGTGCCTTAATCCTATTCCCTCGCTCGTTAAATGTGAAGCCGTGTGAAGCAATAAAATAAGCCCGTGGTGAAACTTATCTGGAACCAAACAACTTCCGTTTGCGGTTCTGTATTCAATCGCGGTATCAAATATATTATCGAGATATTTGTTTATAATTTTCCCTTTTTCATCGTTAGGTATACCATTTATCGCCCGATGCATTTCACAAACGATTACATTATTCCCCGTTGTCTTTTTATAGGATATATGATTATCGCCTGAGTCAATATATTCTTTTGTCACATAATTAGCAGAGCACAACAAATCATCTGCTTTTTCAATATCAGACTCCTTGACCAAGAAATCAATATCTCCCATTGTGCGAAGGGGGCGTTCTTTGTAATATGATGCTGAGGCAATTCCTTTAAACAAAACGCAGAAAATCCCATTCGAAGATAGCAGATCATAAAGCTCATAATGCGCACACTCTATGTTGACATTTCTTGAAACAATACGCATTGCATTTGCATGCGCATTATTATACCGTTCATTTACAACGCTTTCCACCAGCGGCAATACCGCTTGACTGATTGCTTCTTTAATAATTTCAGAATAATTAGGGTTATTTAACTCAGCTTTTTTACCGAAAAGCGCTTGGGCGCAAATGGCCACTAAATCATTTTGATTTTTTGAAAGCATTTAAAACCCAACACCCCACATCTAAAAAAGCTGATCTTTTTTCATACACTTTAAACACAAATGTTCCCAGAAATGCACCAAATGTATTGTGAATTACATCATCAAGCTCTGACATTCCCAACGCAAAAATATACTGGGTAATTTCTATTAAGAGCGATAAACAGAAAGAAATAACTAAAACTACAAGCGTTTTTTTGCTTTTGACCGTTTCGTACAGCGAGATACCAAATGGAAAAAACAGCAAAATATTTGCCCTATTCGTTAAAAACGCTTCAGGATTTTCTCCCAAAAAATAGTTGTAGTATGAATGAAACGGTATTATATCGATTTTTCTTTCTATTGTTTCAGGTTGTCTTGAAAGGATGACCTTATAAATTATAATTAAAGAATAAATTAGCAGCAAAGATAGATTGATAATATTCCATACCTTTTGATTTCTTTTTAGGCACAAATTTCTAAAAAGCAAATAAATCAAAGACACAAAAATCATAACAAGCAGATATTCAAAAAAAGATAAAACATAAATATGTCTGCTAATATACTCTACAAGCCACATAATCAAACCCTATAAAATTCTTTATACCACTGCGCAAATCTACGCAGTCCTTCCCTGAGCGTTGTTGAAGGCTTGAAGCCAAAATCTCTTTCCAAGGCTGATGTATCAGCATAGGTGATTGGCACATCGCCCGGCTGCATAGGCACAAGCTCTTTATGCTTTTCAAAATCATAATCTTGAGGTAAAACACCCGCATTTACAAGCTCTTGCTGCAGGATGTTTACAAAGTCGAGCAGATTTTCAGGACTACTATTTCCTATATTGTACACACGATACGGGGCAAGAGGCAATCCGTCCTCGCCTACTGCCTTTTCAGGAGCGCATTGCATTACACGCTTGACCCCTTCTACAATGTCATCAACATAGGTGAAATCTCTTTTACAGTTACCGTAATTAAATATTTTTATGGTTTCGCCTTTAATAAGCTTATCAGTAAAGCCAAAATAAGCCATATCCGGTCTTCCTGCGGGACCATAAACAGTAAAAAATCTAAGACCGGTAGAAGCGATGTTGTAGAGCTTGGAGTATGCATGAGCCATAAGCTCGTTGCTCTTTTTTGTTGCGGCATACAAAGAAACCGGATTGTCAACCTTGTCGTCGGTAGAGTACGGAATTTTTTTATTACTGCCGTAAACTGAAGAACTTGACGCATAAACAAGGTGTTTGACAGGATGATTTCTACAAGCCTCTAAAATATTATAAAATCCGATAAGATTTGCTTCTATATAAACATCAGGATTCGTTATAGAATATCTTACTCCCGCCTGAGCAGCAAGATTTACAACGATATCAAACTTATGCTGGCTGAAAAGGTTTTCAATCAGCACCTTGTCCGCAATATTCCCCTTAATAAAATTCCAGTTAGACTCAGCTTTACTTTTTGCTAACTTCTCAATTTCATCCAAACGATACTCTTTGATAGATACATCATAGTAATCGTTCATATTATCTAAACCAACTATATTTACCTGACCAACGGTATTCAAAAGCTCTTTCACAAGATTGGAGCCAATAAAACCCGCAGCACCGGTGACAAGTATCGTCTTATCTTTTAAATCAATATTATTTTTTTGCATTTAGTTATCCCCTTATATTCTTGCTGAACTTTTTTATAGCTTTGCAAATCTCCTATATCATAACGGCTACCCTGCATTTCCATAGCATGAACTGCCGTCTGAGTACAAAGCCACGCAATATAGCTTCCGGGTGCATCAACGCCACAGCCTGAAAGAATTCCCTTCTCAATAAGCTTTGCATCGGCTTTTGTATAATAGTAAAACGGAGGACAACACCAATTGGATTTGGGGCAAGCGGGTTTTTCTTCCATACAAACAACCTTGTCATTTGAGTCAACCTCAACGACACCGCTTTTCACAAGCTTAGCCCTATCCTCAACATAAAATCGCATAATGCAGGATGTTTTTTTGTTTTTGGCATATGCAATAAAGTCTGTTAAACTAAAATCCAACAGATTATCTCCCGCAATAACAAGCATATCATCATCAAGATTAAGCTTTTCTATAGCAAACTGAATATCTCTTACTGCGCCAAGGCGAGTTTCGTTTGAGGATGTACCATCATCAACAACCGTTATTTTTTCAGTTCTTTTTTCTGCCCAATCAACAAAATGATGAGCAAACTTATGATTGGAAATAACTATGTATTCGTCAACGCAGTTAGAGGTTTGGATATCATCCACAAGCCAATCAAGAATAGTTTTATTTCCCACCTCTAAAAGCGGTTTGGGGAAATTTTCGGTAAGCGGATACAGTCTGGTTGCGTATCCAGCCGCTAAAATCAAACATTTCATAAGTTATATCTTCCCTTTATTATTTAAGCATATTCAATAACATTAGTCTCGCATATAAACATCCCTGGTGTAAACTTTTTGCTTAACATCATCCAAACAACTGTCATAGCGGTTTGCAATGATTGCCTGACTTAATTTTTTAAACTTTTCCAAGTCATTTATAATCTTACTTCCAAAGAAAGTTTCTCCATCTTTGAGTGTGGGTTCGTAAATGACAACAGTTGCTCCCTTTGCTTTAATTCGCTTCATAACTCCCTGAATAGAACTTTGACGGAAGTTATCGGAATTACTTTTCATTGTAAGCCTATAAACACCGATAACAACCTCTTTTTCCTTATTAACATCCCAACTATCATTTGCCTCATAACTTCCAGACATTTCCAAAACTCTATCTGCTATAAAACTCTTACGGGTTCGGTTGCTTTCAACTATGGCCTGTATCAAATTTTCCGGAACATCCTGATAATTCGCAAGTAACTGCTTGGTATCTTTGGGAAGACAATAACCTCCATACCCAAAACTGGGGTTATTGTAGTGTGTTCCTATTCTAGGATCAAGACAAACTCCCTCAATGATTTGACGAGTATTGAGTCCTTTCATCTCTGCATAAGTGTCAAGTTCATTAAAATATGATACTCTAAGCGCCAGGTATGTATTTGCAAAAAGTTTTACTGCCTCTGCTTCGGTAAATCCCATAAATAATGTGTCGATATCCTGTTTAATGGCGCCTTGTTGCAAAAGCCCAGCAAAAGTATGCGCAGATTGTACTAATTTCTCATCTTCCATATCTGTTCCTACAATAATGCGACTGGGATACAAATTATCATACAATGCTTTGGATTCTCTTAAAAACTCGGGACTAAAAATAATTTTTTTACTTCCTGTTTTTTCGCGAATACTCTCCGTATAACCAACCGGAATAGTTGACTTAATTACAATAATTGCCTCAGGGTTGTATTCCATGACAAGTTTTATTACCTGCTCAACTGCACTTGTGTCAAAAAAGTTTTTCTTACTATCGTAATTGGTTGGTGCTGCAACTACAACAAAATCAGCATTTGTATATGCTTTTTTTGCATCAAGCGTAGCAGTCAAATCAAGCTCTTTTTCTGACAAATAGCTTTCAATATACTCATCCTGTATAGGTGATCTCTTATTATTTATCATTTCAACCTTTTCTGGAACAATATCAACAGCACAAACTGTATTGTATTGTGCCAACAAGACAGCGATAGATAAACCTACATAACCCGTACCCGCAACAGCGATTTTAAATTTTTTGCTCATATTTTGCACTCTTTTCTATCTATGTTTAATTTGTGCAATCATCTTAAACTAACACCATCAGCACTTTCACATATATGTGCAGAGTATTTCTCTTTAAGATTGGGAAATGCAGCCAAATATTCCCTTTCGACAGTTTCAAGTATCTTTTCCTGATACTCAGGGTCAATAATTGCCATACAACAGCCCTTAAAGCCTGCGCCGGAAAATCGTCCGCCGTAGATTCCCTCAGTTTTTGTCATAATTTCATACAATTTTATGAGCTCCGGCGAGCCTGTTTCCCAGCTAACGATTGAAGACCTGCCGCTTTCAAAGCAAAGCTTACCAAATTCTTCAATATCACCTTTACGCCAAGCCTCAGCTCCTGCCAAAACCCGGAAATATTCTGAATACCAATGCTCAGCACGTTTAGCCCAATTTTCAGGCAATCTGTCCTTATATTTTAAATAGACCTCATACGGTACGTCTCTAAGGTTTGTTTCTTCAAATTTACCGTACTCCATACCCGACAACGCTTTTAATGCATAAGCTGCGCTTCTACACTCGTCTACTCTCATATTAAACTTTGAGCCTGCAAGAGAGCGCTCTAAGCCGGAAAAGAAGATCGCAAATTTATACGGCTTCATATTTTGGGATGTGGGAATAAGCTCATAGCTGTCATCTGACATATCCATATACAAAAGGTTGTCCTTTTTACAGTAAACCTCGCAAGACTGGTCTAATTTTCCGCACGAAACGCCAACATACTTATTTTCGGCTTCCTGCGAAATCAAAATCAGCTCGTTTTTAGACAGGGATATATTATTTAAACGACATAATGCAGAAAGGAAGGTAATTATAACTGCCGCAGATGACGACAATCCGCCAATTGGAAGCTCGCCGTCTAAAATTGCGCATAAGCCTATCCTTAAAGGATAGCGCGAGTTGAGAGCTATGGTTGCACCTCTTAAATGGTCCGCCCAATCACCCTGCTTTTCAGTAGGAGTTCCGGAAACATGCCACTGAGCACGCTTAGGAAATTGAAGCGAAGATATTTCTACAACTCCATTTTGTTTGGGACCATATGCCATATTGATACCCTTGTCTATTGCAAATCCTGTGATTTTGCCGAGCTGATGGTCAGAATGCGCACCAAGAGGACAAATACGATACGGTGTAAATGCAGTGTACTCGGGAGTTTTTTTATATGTATGCTCAAAATGACTAATTACATTCACCTTTGCATTTGCTTCAGAATATTTGGTCAACGGAGTATTCATTGATATTTAATCTCCTTTAAGTTCACAAAGTTAATTTTTTCTCCAAACCATTTTATTTACAACTCCGGTGTAGCTCTGTATAAGCTTTACCACCTTTGTTGAAACATTTTCCTCAATATAATCAGGAACGGGAATTCCAAAGTCTCCGTTTTTATTCATCTCAACTGCCGTTTCAACAGCCTGCAAAAGACCGTTGTCATCAATTCCCGCCAGCACAAAGCAGGCCTTGTCAAGCGCTTCGGGACGCTCGGTGGAGGTTCTAATGCAAACTGCAGGAAAAGGATTTCCAACGCTTGTAAAGAACGAGCTTTCCTCAGGCAAAGTTCCGCTGTCAGAAATAACAGCAAATGCATTCATCTGGAGATTGTTGTAATCGTGGAAACCAAGAGGCTCGTGCTGAATAACACGCTTGTCAAGCTCAAATCCACTCTGAGCAAGACGGTTGCGGCTTCTCGGATGGCAGGAATAAAGAATCGGCATATCATACTTTTCGGCAATCTTGTTGATTGCGGTGAAAAGCGAAAGAAAGTTCTTCTCGGTATCAATATTCTCTTCTCTGTGTGCAGAGAGGAGAATGTATTTTTTCTTTTCAAGAGAAAGGCGTGAAAGGATATCGCTTGCCTTTATATCGTCAAGGTTTTGGCTTAAAACCTCTGCCATGGGTGAGCCTGTAACATAAACTCGCTCCTTGGGCAGACCACACTCATGAAGATATTTTCTTGCATGTTCGCTGTAGGCAAGGTTGACATCAGAAATAATATCAACAATTCTGCGATTGGTTTCTTCGGGCAAACACTCGTCCTTGCATCTGTTCCCCGCTTCCATGTGGAAGATAGGAATGTGAAGTCTTTTTGCGGCAATCGCCGAAAGGCAGGAATTGGTGTCGCCGAGAATTAAAAGGGCATCGGGCTTGATCTGAGCCATCAGCTTGTAGGAACAGTTAATTATGTTGCCAACCGTTGCTCCAAGGTCATCGCCGACCGCATCCATGTAAACCTCAGGAGCATCAAGCTTTAAGTCCTTGAAGAAAACGCCGTTGAGGTTGTAGTCGTAGTTCTGGCCGGTGTGTGCCAAAATACAGTCAAAATACTTACGGCACTTGTCTATTACTGCAGCAAGCCTAATAATCTCCGGGCGGGTACCCACGATTACAAGAAGTTTTAGCTTGCCGTTGTTCTTAAATTTTACATCGCTGTAATCAAGTTTAATATCCATTATTATACCACCTCAAAATAAGTGTCGGGTTTTGCAGGATCAAAGCTTTCGTTTGCCCACATAACAGTAATCAGGTCTTCCGTTTGACTCAAATTTATTATATTGTGAGTATAGCCAGGAAGCATATGAACAGCTTCTATTTTTTCACCCGAAACCTCAAAATTAAGAACCTCGCCAGAACCAATTTTCCTTTGCTGAATCAAGCCTTTACCGCTTACAACAATGAAGAACTCCCACTTGGTGTTGTGCCAGTGCTGACCCTTAGTAATTCCCGGTTTTGAAATGTTTACGCTGATCTGACCGCACTTTTCGGTTTTTAAAAGCTCTGTAAAACTACCTCGAGCGTCTACGTTCATTTTAAGAGAAAATATCGCTTTTTCTTTAGGCAAATAAGAAAGATAGGTCGAATACAGCTTTTTGGCGAAACTGCCGTTTGGTATCTCTGGCATAACAAGGGTACTGGGTTGCTCCTTAAACGAATAAAGCAAATCAACAATTTCACCCAGGGTTACCTTATGGGTAGTTGGGCAGGCACAAAACCTGCCGCCCTCTTTTAACACTGTTTCTACACCCTCAAAATCGCAACGATGCTCTTTGTTTTCCAGAGCATCAATCATCTCCGCTACCATATCATCAATATAGAGGAGCTCAAGCCTTACGCTCGGGTCATTTACCGTTATTTCCAAATCGTTTGCAATATTATTGCAAAATGTAGCTACGGCACTGTTATAATTCGGTCTGCACCATTTGCCGAAAAGATTAGGGAAACGATAAACAAGAACCTTTGCTCCGGTTTGCTCTGAATAGCCAAAGAACAGATCCTCGCCTGCTTTTTTGCTTCTACCATACTCAGAGTCATATCTTCCCACAAGCGTTGCCTGAATAGAGGATGACAGCATTACCGGACAGGTGTTATTGTGTTTCTTGAGAGTTTCTAAAAGTGTTGAGGCAAAGCCAAAATTCCCTTTCATAAACTCATCGGGATCTTCCGGTCGGTTTACACCCGCTAGATTAAAGACGAAATCAGCATTTTTGCAGGCATCTTCAAGCAGCTGTGCGCCGCTATCAATATCATAGCAATATATTTCGTCTATTTTAAGCTCGGGTCGGGTCTTATCCTTGCCGTCTCTTATATTTTTCAGCGCCTCTGTTAAGTTTTTACCAACAAACCCTTTGGCGCCTGTAATAAGTATTTTCATTATTTATTCTCCAAAGCTTTTAATTCTTCTTGGATATATGTAAGGCCCAGCAGCTTGTCCTTTACCTGCTCAACATTTAAAAGCTCGGTATTGTTTGAATTAAACTCAGTCAGCGGGTTGCGATCTACATTACCCTCTTTGAAATATTTATCGTAATTAAGACCGCGATTGTCACAAGGAACGCGATAAAAATCGCCCATATCGGTTGCGTTTGCACATTCCTCATTGGTGAGCAGGGTTTCATACATCTTTTCACCATGTCTTATACCGATAACCTTAATTTGAGATTTGGGATTAAACAGCTCAGTTACAGCCTTTGCCAAAGTTTCAATAGTGCAAGCAGGAGCCTTTTGAACCAAAATATCTCCGGATTTTCCGTTTTCAAAGGCAAAGAGTACGAGATCAACCGCCTCATCGAGCGACATAATAAATCTTGTCATTGAGGGCTCTGTAATGGTTATATCCTTTCCGGCCTTAATCTGCTCTATCCAAAGAGGAATAACGCTGCCGCGGCTACACATAACATTACCGTAACGGGTACAGCAGATTTTAGTTTTATCGGGAGAAACGGTTCTCGACTTTGCAACGATAACCTTTTCCATCATAGCCTTTGAGGTTCCCATAGCGTTAACGGGATATGCCGCCTTATCAGTAGAAAGGCAAACAATATTCTTTACACCCTCATCTATTGCAGCGGTCAAAACATTTTCAGTTCCAATAACGTTAGTTTTAACAGCTTCAATGGGGAAAAATTCGCAGGAAGGAACCTGTTTTAAGGCTGCTGCGTGGAATATGTAATCTACACCATGCATAGCATTTTTAACACTTGCAAGGTCACGCACATCGCCTATGTAAAACTTGATTTTCTCTGCAGCTTCAGGCATTTTTGCCTGAAACTCGTGCCGCATATCGTCCTGCTTTTTCTCATCGCGGGAGAAAATACGAATTTCACCAATATTTGTGTTCAAAAAGCGATTTAAAACTGCGTTTCCAAAGCTTCCGGTACCACCTGTAATCAAAAGTGTTTTATCTTTAAACATATCGCATCTCCTTAATATTAGTGCAAATATAGTATTTTAACAATTACCTGAATTTAAATATTCCAAGTACTAATTTCTTTGCTTCTTTAAATTCTGGTAGTTTACAGTAACACAAAAAATAAATCAAATTAACAACACAAACAGAAGTAACAAGTCTAAAAATTATATTTATTATATCGCTACTAAAAGCAATATAATTATTAATTATAAAACAAACACAACAAGCCACAACAGTTACAGCAAAAAAGAACAATAATCTCAATAGGTACAATGACTGTTTTTCTTCGTTAAAGTAACATTTAAATAACACCCTTGCTCCCCAGAAAGTGTTAATAAAGATTAAACAAATTATTGTTGATAGTAACACTCCAGCTACACCGATAATTTTCACAAGTATAATGTTTAAACTAAGATTAACTACTGCCTCTATGATTGGTCGCACTCTATCCTGCCACCAAAGACCTGCAGCCTGTCTGTATGTATAACAAATATCTCCCATTTTTGAAACAAAAAAGTAACAACAAAATGAAATCATTATACTATTGCTAAACACCATTTCAGATCCTACCCAAAAGTTCATAAACGGTTGATATAGGGAGAAAAGACAAACTGTACATAACCCTGTGATCCACATATATATAAAATTAATTTTTTTAAAATCGCTGTAATTCTTTTTTTTGTCTTCTTTTACCATAGAATTACCAACACTTGCAGTTATGCTGTTAGTAATTAGTATCATAAATGTACTTATTGAATTCATTATATAGAAGTAATTGTTGTACTTACCTAATACTACTAAACCAAGAAACGATGATAAAATAATACTATCAAAAGAGTTTCTGAATACTCCACAAACTTTATTTACAAAAAGCCCAGCAACATTTTTTATTATATGTTTTAATTCAGATTTTTCTACTTTTCCTTTAGGTTTATATTGTGGAAACATTTTGTTTGTATAGTAATTCACAAGTAAATTATTTGCTATTGTAATTACAGGTAAAACAATACACATAATAACTATTTGTGAATAATAATGCTACGATTTGCAAAACATTAGAAAACACGCTTAACAAAGTCGAAACTGAGTTTATAATATCCGATCTTTGTGTTGCAGATAAAATTGATCTTTTATATGCGAACAAAAAGTAACTAATTACTACATTAAACAGGTTTATACCATACAACAAGTAAACATTAATACTAGACGGGACATCGCCTGATATCAAGTAAGGGATAAAAGGCATACACCCTACGCCCGCAATAAGTATAATCACGCCAATTATACGATATATGTTTCGATATAATTTCAACAGTGCATTTACATGTTCTTCATTATTATTAGCAATAGGCTCATACATACTAAATACCATAGCAGAGCCAAAGCCCAACTCTGTTAATGAAAGAACTTGTAAAATTGATGTAAATAAACTGTTTAACCCTAAATAAAGTGAACCTAATACATATATTAAAACTGTCCTAGTAAAAAAAGGTAAAACCAAGTTTATAATCTTATTTATTACTGCTGAAGTAAGATTTCTTCTTGCGTTTTTTGTACGAGATTCGCTCATTATTTCCCTCTTTTAAAACGATTAATTATACTTTCCTTTATACAATTAACCATAGATTTTCTCTTTCCATATAATCTAAATTGATATTGAAAGATCATCGTTTCATTGTTTTTTCTGCTTATTTTTTCTTCAACAGTTGTATCGTATAAAAACAAACCGGTCCCTCTAATGTTATTAATGAAATTTTCTTCATGAGGCTTCATATCAAATGCATAGTCATTTACACATTTAAAAGGCAAATTCTTA
This sequence comes from uncultured Oscillospiraceae bacterium, assembly GCA_964508295.1. GTDB lineage: Bacteria > Bacillota > Clostridia > Oscillospirales > Ruminococcaceae > SIG578. Next base: position 27,654 of record CAZDSQ010000003.1, read on the forward strand.
CTTGTTAAAACATATCTTTTTCCATAATAGTCATTTTTGTTTCCATATATGTCGATACATACTTCATCCTTACAAATTCCATTAATAGTCTTTTGATTAAAAATCCTTTCAAAAAAAGCATCATATTTAACAGCATCCGCATCCGATAAATCAGGAAGCAAATATTTATCCTTTTTACCCGTTAATAAAGGCACTTGAAAACGTGTATCCTTAACTCCACAATGTTCACCAACATCAGAAAAACAAGTAGACAACGATTTGTATGGATACACAAAAAACTTATTATTTTCAATGCAAAATTTAATGTGGTACTTTAGCCACGAAGACTTTGGCCAAGAAGAAACGAAATTGGGAATATTTTTCTGAGGCAAAAATTCTTCGTCATTTTTTTGGTACCACTGTATAAATTCTTTCCATTGACGCTTCATCCAAATTTGCCCCCACGACTGAGCGTACTGCATAAAGTACACATCATACGCTGAAGGGGAAGGTGTGAAAGGTTGACTAACATTTACATTCCAAAGGTGATTATAAAGTGAAATTCCCGCTATTCTATCATCATTATAATATTTATCAACACAACACTTCATATATTGATAGAAAGTTTGCGAGGCAACAACATCATCTTCAAAAACAGCTAATGCGTCGTAATCATTTAAAAACTCACCACACTGTAAAATATGTTTACGCAACCCTAATCTTTCCGGATATGTTTTTACAATCTTTTCACCATGAACCCATTTAAAATCTTTAGCATATTTTTCAACAACATCTGATCCGCTATTATCAATACTAATAATAAGTGTTATTTCCTCATCATAGTATGCTTTGTCTAGAGATTCTAATAATCTTATTATACTTTTCAATCTGTTATAACCAATTACAAGTATAGCATATTTTTTCATATTTAACCTCTATATTATTATTTTTTTGATAGCTTGAAATTTATCTACATTAGCCTTTAGCCACTCGTCATCCTTGTTCCACCATTGCAATTGTTTTAAAAATTCAATTTCATCCTCAGAAAAACGATATTTTACTGTCTTAGCCGGAACTCCACCCACAATTTCGTATGGTTCAACATCCTTAGTAACTACAGCACCAGACATTACTACTGCTCCGTCACCTATTTTCACGCCAGCAACAATTTTGACACCATATCCTAACCAAACATCGTTTCCTATCTCTACGGAATATTTGTTTTTTTCATCACAGTATATAATTTCTTGAAATTTATTTTCATCAACATAGGTCATTCCACATTGCTTTCTTGTGGAAAAGAACGCCGGATGTGTTGAAACCCACTCTGATGTAGGGTGAGTTCCCTGCAGTATTTTTACTTCAGAGCCGATACTGCAAAATCTGCCAATTTTAACATTGGAAAGCTCACAATTTGAGCCACAATAACTGCATTTACCCATCTTACCACTTAGTATACTTTTTTTGCCTATCGAGTTCCAACCCTCAAATTCTGTTCTCGGGTCTATAATGCTGGTATTAGAGCAGTTTATATGTAAGTTGCTTTTTTTAAATTTTCTGTTCACAATAACTGTCTTGATTTTTTGTTTCATACCTGAAAACATTTTCAAATATCACACCTTATCATAATATTTGTGCCTTAAATATTCACAATAGCTAACAGGATAATCTTTCTTTAAAACTCTTGTTGCAAGCAGTCTTTTAACCTTAAACCATGTTGCCGGCACAAATCTTTTGTATCCATAGCTGCGAAGCTCACGAAGTTCATTTTTTAAAGTGTGTTTAACCGGAGTAGCATCCTTTTCTTCGTCAAAAAAGCCTCTGACAGAATAATCTACTTCTATGTCGTTATTTTTAAAGAGCTCAGAGACAGTTTTCTTAACCCATTTACCCTTACGGATACCGGACCACTCGTGTTTTTTATAGTCGATATAATCTATCGGGAAGTCAGCGTCATCATCAAGGTCATAATATAAATATCCGTCATCAAAGCTGCGGATATTTGACGGACCTTCCCACTCCCAAGGCGATTCATACGGGCGCCAAGACTTAATAAATGCATCCCTACGCCAGACACAAGACTGCATATCATAGTTATGATTACAATATCTGGGGCGAAGGCTGTAATTTTTATATCCTTCCTCTTCCCTGCTGTATTTACAAGAATGTCTGTCATCATGATGCAATAAGCAAAACGACGCTATTCTTTTGTCAGCATCCATCCAGTCCATAACCTGCTCAAGAGCTGCAGTATCAACTTTAGACCTGACAAAAAAATCATCCATCAATGTTATTACATAATCTGTATCAATGGCATTCAGGTGATCAATACAACGCTTTCCGTACGGCACTTTTTTATTGCAGTCCTTGTACAGACCAAGCGTTTTAACAGTTATATTTTTTAGCGGCACCTTACATTCTTTTGTTTCGGTATTAAGCAAAATATCATAGGGGCAATCTGCCCAATATTTATCTAATAAAGCAAAGAAAGGATACCAAGCGTCCTCATAGCTATCACAAGAGAAAACCAAAACTGTTGCGCGTTTCTTATTGTCTGTTCTCATATAAAATCAATTATCTCCTTATTAAGAGTTAATGTCTATCTCTCTGTCGATTCGTTCGAATTTATTTCTAACAATTGTGTGCGGCGGAACATCTTTTGCAACGATCGTTCCTGCAGCGATCACACTGCCCGTGCCGATTGTAACTCCCTTTAGAATAACAACATTTCCACCTATCCAGACATTGTCTTCAATAGTTATTGGGGCAGTTACATAGCCCGAGGTTTTCATTAAACCATCAGTTTTGTAAATATGGTCATGATCGTGCATAGTAACAAACGGGCCAAACATAACATTATCTCCAATTGTTATCTTATCCTGACAGGTTATAACACAATACGAATTAAAGCCCGAGTTTTTACCGATTTTAAATTCGGCGTTTTTTGTAAGCCTCAAAAGCGTTCCGATATCAAAATACGAGCCGTTACTCATTGTTATTTTGCTACCCTTGCGAACACGAATTGTTGCACGATCGGAAAAGCTGGGAAGGCCTGTCCAATTTAATCGTTTGCCGTAACAAAGCTTGTAAAAAAATAATTTTAAAATACCGGCTATTTTTCTATAAAGACGAATCACAACAAGCACCTCACTATTTCTTATGAAAATCAAACATAATTTTCTTAGGCATAATGGAACTAATCACAGGCTTTATCGCCCAAATGTATAGGTGCAACGGAAAACGATTAATCTTAAAACCGTAGAAATTGGTTTTCATCATTCCTATTGCATATTTCAGTTTTCTTTTTTTCTTGTAATCATCTACCGAAGTATGATATTTAAGAAGCGGCTCCTGAAGATTATAGCCTCTAAACCCAGCGGCATAAAAACGAAACCATAAATCAAGATCCTGTCCTTTTTGAGTGCGTTCAGACACATAATAACCACCAAGGGCATCATATGCTTCTTTGCGCATCATAATAGAGGGATGAATATACGGAACACCGCGTTTCATATTTAACACAGGCGGACATTCTTTTGCAATAAGTATATTTCTATCGCCGTCCTCATCAAAATTAATAATCCCACAACCTACAACCGCATATTCAGGGTGATTATTCAGAAAATCAACCTGTTTTTCAAATCGTTCAGGCAAAGATATATCGTCGGCATCCATACGGGCAACATATTCTCCCTGAGCGAGTTTCAAGCACTGGTTAAGCGAGTATGCCAACCGACTGTTTTTTTCATTGCGAACAAGCTTGATATTATCATATTTGTCAGCGAGCTGTTTTGCCACATCGTATGTATCATCAGTAGATGCGTCATCGCACATAATTAATTCCCAGTTAGTATAGGTTTGGTTAAGTATTGATTCAATAGCACGCGGCAATGTATCTGCGGTATTATAGATGCCCATTATAACAGAAACTAACGGTTGTTTTTTATCGTTAGACATTGTTTACCCTCGACCTTCTTATTATGTAGTAAAGCTTCGGTGCAAAATATGCAACAACGCCTTGCAGTTTATGGGTTGCGGAATACTCCTTATTTCCAAGAAAATACTTAAAATTGTCTTTAATGACTTTTCTCAGTTTTCTATACAACTCTATATCTGACATTTGGGTATACAAGTAAATAAAAATAAAATGCATACTCATATTTGCAAGCGTTGATTTAACCATATCAGCAACCTTAGGATAATCATTTTCCGAAAGCTCTGCTAATTTTTCGTATGTTTTAAGACCGCTTATCTTTCTTGCTGTCAGAGGCGATTTGACGTTTGTTACTCCGCCTATGTGTTGATAGTAAAAATAACACGGCTCAGGACTAAAGGCGATCTTATCACAACACAAAATATATCTGAATGCAAAGTGCAGGTCTTGTGCCATACCTAATTCAACGTCAAAGGTTAAATTATTTTTTCTTATAATATCCAAATGATAGAGCTTGTTCCAAGCGAAACCGCAAAACCAATTAGGCGAAACCACTCTTGACAATGCCGTCTCCTTATCCATAAGCTGCTCAAACTTATTTTGGTGTGCATCTTTATTTCCGTTTTTATCAGATACATAGTATCCGCATATCTCAAGATCAGAATCGTATTTTATTTTAAGATTAACTAAGGTTTCCAAATAACTCTCAGAAGTCCAATCATCAGGGTCCGGAAAAATTATATACTCCCCTTTTGCCGCTTCAATTCCCGCATTACGTGCTGATGAAAGCCCACCGTTTTCTTTGCAAACATAACGGATCTTCAGGTGTTTTCCGATAATCTCTTTACAAAGCACATCAGAACCATCAGTGGAGCCATCATTAACCAGAATTATCTCGTAGTTTGAATAGGTTTGCTTTAAAAGTGTATCAACAGCACGCTCAAGATACTGTTTCATATTGTAAATAGGTACAATTACCGAAATCAAACCAATATCACTTATCATTAAAAGCGCTCCTTAAAGTTTCTTGAATTACCTCGTTCCAGGCATCGCATCGAATAAGATTATGTGTAATCATAATAGTTCTCTTACTTGGTTTAAACAGCTTGCCCTTTAAAATTCGGTTAAGCTTTATTAGCACTCTGTTTTTCCCATAAAACAAAGGCAGGTCAAGTGCTTTTCTTTTTTTACAGAATGCACTAAATTCCTTCTGCAGAAATTCCGAATCCGTTAGCCTCTCCGAATCTGAAAAGAACTTATCTAAGCGAGCTTCATCTTTATCTATGCAAATACCATTAGATGCTGCCTTTATAAGATGATATTTGATCTCTACAGCTTCATCTACATCAAGTTCTAAAACAAGCCCCTCATTCCACGAAGCATTGCTCTCACGATAACCGAAAATACAATTACCTTGTCCATAAACAATAGTAGAATCGCCATACTTTTCCATAGTGCCTATACAATGACTATGCTGACATAAAACAATATCTGCCCCTGCATTTGCTATAGCGCGACATTTTTTTTGAAGCATCGGAGTAGGATAAATAAAATGTTCGATGCCGCCATGATACAGTACAACAAGGAAGTCGCATTCTTTGCGGGCATCACTTATCTGATTAAGACTTACATAAGGGTCAAACAAATTGGCGCCTGCTGAACTTTCTCCTGCAACGTTAAACTCGTGCTCGGCAAAAGCCATAAATCCTATCGTTTTTTCTTTTATCTGGACAAATAAAGGTTTCTGCGCCTCAGCAATATTGATGCCGCCGCCAAAAACCGAAATACCGTTGTCTTTAGCAGCATTTAACGTATCAATAACTCCCTGCTCACCGTAATCAAGAATATGATTGTTTCCAATCGAAACTGCATTAAATCCCACTTCTTTTAGAAGTTTAATATCCCTAACCTCAGCCTTAAGATTTGGACCTGTTTTTGTAGTTTTATTCTCAGAATCAGTTGCGGGACATTCCAAATTACAGATAGCATAATCACTATTTTTAATAAGTGATAAGACATCACCAAACAATTCCTTATAGGAGCTGTTAAATATAGTTCTATAATCGCTTGTAGGACATATATCTCCGCATATCAACAGTTTCAAAATGTTTTAACTCCTAATCTTCATTATAATAGTTTTTTAATCTTACGGCCTCTTTTTCAATATCAAACCCTGCATCCTTAATTGCCTGCTCAATACTGTTTTTATCCGGCTTTTTAAGGTCTGCCAAAAGGCTTTCTATAGAATCCGCCCACTGAGCACAGTCATTTGTTTTTACGAAATTCACAAGACCTATGCCCATATCACAAAGTTTTGGGAAACCTGCTGAGATCAAACAGTTTGCACCGCTCGCCTGTGCTTCAACAACAGAGAGACCTAGGCCTTCGCGTTTTGAGGTTCCCAAATAGACGTCAAAAGCGCCATATAAATTTTCTACATCATTTCTAACACCTAAATAATGAAATCTCTTATCATTTCCCAAAGTGTTAAATAAGTAATCAGCTGAAGAAAGGTTTTGTTTATCTCCTGCAACAACATAGTGAGCATTTATTCCACGATTCCACAGCTCTTTAATAATATCCGCTGCCAACTCGTAATTTTTTACCGCAGCGATTCTTCCGACAGAGCCGATTATAATATCCTGACTTGATAAATTGAGTTCTTTTCTAAGTGCATTGCTGTCACCGCATATAAATCTGTTTAAGTTGATTGCATTGTGTATAACCTGACAGCGCTCGCTTGAAATTTGTTTTTCGTTAAACAAGCTTGGCAATGCCTCTTTTGAACATCCCCAAAAATCAGTTGCATATTTTTTTATCCATCTGCGTTGGATCTTAAGCTCAGCATTATTAGCAATTCTGCTCGGCAATGAACCCTCAAAAACAATCTTTGCATGGCAATGAACTATTCGTCTTTTTATGCCGCATTTATATGCACAGCGCGATATAATGCCGCCTTTTGAATTGAGGTGGCTATGAACAACATCAATCTTACCAATCTGACCAACAATATCCTTAAACTGTCTTTCATATTCCTTTATACCAACATCCCAAACAGCATCAATGTAATACATAGGAATATTCATATTCTTGATTTCTTGGTCAAAATCCCCTATCGGTTGTGTGCCTTTTTTACGGTTTATAAGAAACACAAAACGAAACTCGTCTTTTAGTTTTCTTAAAATATCCATTATCATAATTTCGGTTCCACCGAAATTCATAGTACCATTTACAAGCAATATTGTTTTCAAAACAATTACTCCTTTAAATCCCACATATCTCCCACTATCTTGTCATATTCTGACGGGACAAAATCGGGAGCACCACCTGCGGGAAAGAATGTGAGTTCGCCGAAATAAACCTTGCCGTTAACCTGATACAAATCAACACGAACATAGGAAAAAGGCTTAGAAAGCGTTTCGGCGATCTGCTTCATTTCATCAAAACAAGCAGGTATTGCTATATTTACATTAGGATTATGTTCAAGTTCTTTGCCAAACGGCAACAAATTCCAATCCATATCGTAAAAATTACGCGTATTTTCACTGGTGAATCTGCCAACCTCTAATTGCAAAAACGCAGGTTTACCATTAAAACAATAAAACTTATAATCCAAAAGTCCGCCGGACTCATCCTCAAGATATTTTTCTGCAACTATTCGCTTTTTAAGGTTCTTATACACCCATTCTCGCCCACTCCAATAAATATCCTGTTTTAACCAGAGCTTCATGGTTTTCTTTTCCTGTTTCCAGTTCATACCGGATTTGTCACGGACAATCAAATTCCACCCACTCGCGTGAGCTGCCTTCAGCACAAAACGTTCAGGCAGAGATTCGATGGGTATATCCTTTACAGCCTCATAAACACCATACTGCTCATTCAACAATTCTTCATATCCGCAATCAATTATGTACTGCCGTACATCGTGCTTGTCAGCGCACTGCGACATAAGCGGATTTTTGCTGTAGAGCTTGTACCACTGCTGTTTTTCACTGAAAGTTACAGGGTTAGACAAATCAACCGTAAGTCCACCCGATTTTTTACGATAGTATTCCTTTACAGCTTTTTCGTCATTTACAAGCAGCGGTTTAATTTTACAAAGTATAATGTGATATCTATGTATCATATTTACAACAAAACGACTTCTTTTTATAGATTTTAACTTCAATGCCTTATCTCCCTAGTAAATTATTTAAATAATATATTAGAATAGTTGCTTAGATTAGAAGTAGTTAACTGAATTGTAAAATAAATCAGATACAGAACTGTTATAATACATTTCATAAGTAATTTCGATCTAGTGTTAAAGTTTTTAAGCAATATTGGATAAGAGAAAACAGAATAGATAGATGTGTAAATTCCTATTCGTGCTAAATATGCGCTCTGTGATGTTGAAATCATAAATGCAACATTCAAAAACATCATCAAAAGATAAAAATTCTCACTTGTTGTATATGTAAATCTTGAAGCAAAAATAACGTATAAAACTATTGGTGCAAGGGTTACAAGTATTCGCAGGGGATTAACTTCGGTTGTCAGGTATGAGTATTCCTCACCGGTTGAAAGCCCCATCACTTGGAAAAAGAAATCATATGAATAGCTCATAGCAACCGTTATAGCCAAAATAATTGCAACCGATTTAAAATTAATTTTTAAATGCGCGATAAAATAAATAGGCAGCATTATGAGCGCGGTTATATGACACATTGATGCCAAAAGCACAACAAGACAATATTTAAAAAACTTACGATCAATCATATAACGATGTCCTGCAAACAATATTGCCGCCGCCAAATATTGCCGCATTGCACCCATAAGACCTGTAATAGTACCCATTAAAAAATACAGACATATACTAAAAAGAATATCTGTACTATATTTTTTGATCTGACTAATTTGTAGGGCAATTGGAATCAAGGCATAAATAAAGAAAAAGGTTGCTGAATCATCATAAATAAACTTTGAAATTTTAATTAAAATATTATTTATTGGAGCATTGTCCATCCACAGTATATCTGCCAATGGTCTATCTTTACGCAGAAAATACATATTTGTATAGTTTCCAAAGTCTGCACCTGTTTCAAATCTTAAACCAACAAAACATATTAAAACAGTAGCGATTAGTATTATTAAAAAAGAATATGTATTACTTTTTTTTACCTCGATTTCACCAACTAAAACAGTTTTATGTTGGTACTTGGCCGCTATCATCGCAAGAAAAAATGTTAATAAAAAAACCAAAAAATAAGGTAACATTTAGACCTCCAAATATACATTACCACAAAAATAGATACTCTTAACCCTTTTTACACCCAATGTTTCCCTTTTTAAAAGGGTAGAATAGAATTAAGCGTAAAAATAATATTTAAAGCAAATGCTCTAAATTTTGTTTCCTTCATATTAACTACTCTTATATTCATATCATAGAGTTTTTTATTCAGATATTTTTTCATGTCTAAATGATGCTGATCTGAAATTCTCTTATCTAAAGGAACTCTGAAAAGCAAATCAAAAAACATGCGATTGTTATAAGCAATAGTAATATCAAAACAATATTTCATTTCGCTGATGTTTAAACCGCCCCAACTTCCCCATGTTACCTCATTATAGTGTATGTCTGCAGCAGGATAGCAGGAGGGTATTTTATCATACTCAAATTTTTTAATATATTCAGCGAAGATTTTGTCAACTTTATGTGCCAAAGAACGATTAGAAATAAAAATCTTATACAAATTTCTGTATAACTTAGGTGATAGATTAGGCATTTTATTTCTACCGTAGTGCTTATACCAATAGGCGCGAATTGTTTCAGAAGCCCATGATTTTACCTCCACATCACAGGTGCAGTTCTCTTGAAGATAAAGTCTCTTTCGTAATTCATTTTCGTAGGGCTTAGCAATATATCCGTTATTATGAGCTATTATTTCAACCTTAATATCATAATCAGCTAGTTCCGAATTATTTTCCGGAATATTTAATACATTGTGCTTTACATTAAATGCGCTTGCTATTTCTTTCGCCGCCTCAGCATCGGGAACTTCTTTTTCTGCGGATAAATAGCTAAATGTTTCAAAATAATCATATATTCCGTTTGCTGCAGCAAAAGTAGTGTTGCTGTCAATTCCACCTGTTAATGAAATCCACGGCTTGTTCCACTTTTTTGTTATAAGCATCATATTGTTTTTCAAAATGTCGGCTGCCTTTTTTATAACCTCATTATATTCTTCAGTTGATTTTACTAATTCAATTTTATTATTAAACCAAAAACGACAGTACGATACAGTAGTTTCATATGTATACATAATGCTTGGAACTATTCTTTTTACATCACTGAATGGTGTTAAATCCGCAGGCAAATAAGGTCCCATTACTCTGCCATACCATTTATACGAAATAAGTTCCTTGACAAAATTGTCCATTTCAAGTGAGCAAATGTCCCCAATCAATTGTGGATGTGATGAAAGATAGAAACTGTTGCCAATCTTACCATAACATGCAGACTGCATACCCGAAGCATCAACATGATATTCAATTTTCTTACCATTGGCAACACCTATAACATATATACCTGTCAATTCATTAAGACAGTTGATATAACTCTCTGTGCCGTAATTAGAAGCGATATATTTTAAAATTTCCAACTCGTTGTCTTGCATTGTAATAGGGTTATATGCATGTCCAAGCAAAAAGAAAACTCTACCGTTTTCATCATTATAAATATGCATGCCTGTAAGGTTATGAGCCATATACCAATAATCGCCGTGTTTTTCTTTTTTCCAGTTATCATAAAATGGAAAATTAGCAGTATTTTCAATTTCCTTATCAGTAATAAGAAAACCTCGAATAAATAGAAAATTTTGTAAATCTTTTCGTATATCAAGAGATTCTTTTAACATATAAATCACCTTTTTAAAACAAAAATTTTAATTTAATCCCAACAATTCCAAGCGATTTTCCATATATCTTTTAATAAATTCTTTTTGATCAAAATGTTCCTCAACATATTTACGACCGTTTTTACCTAAAGATTTCGCCTCATCAGGATTAGACAATAAATAAATAATTCGTTCGGTTAGATTTTCAACATCTTTTACATCCACAGAATATCCTGTAACATTCTCTTTCATTGCGCTTGAAGGACCTGGATATTTGGTAACAACTACAGGCACTTCCATTGCAGAGGCCTCAACAACACTCATCCCAAAGCCTTCGCGATAACTTGGCAAAACAAACACATCCATAGCAGAAGTATATTTTTCAACATTGCTTACCCTACCGGTTATAATAATATCAGGGCATGAATTGAAATATTTTAAAAGTTCGGGCTCAATAGTTTCTTCCTTTTCGATAGGGCCAACAAACAAAAGTTTTGCATTTGTAAATTTTTTTCTTATTTCTTTGAAGGCTTTAAAAATCTCGTTACACCCTTTTTCTCTACCGAGTCGACCAACAAATCCAACAACCAAATCACTATCTGAAATATTATATTGTTTTCTTATTTCTTTTGCATAGCTTTCTTTTTTTGAAACGTCAAAGGCAGAAAGGTCAAGACCTTTTGCACTTCCATTCCATATAACTCGGCTTTTTGAAGAATCGTAAAAACCGTTTTCTCTGCAAAAATCAAGATTTCCTATGCTATCAGGTTGAATTTCAGTTGAAAGTTTACAGACTAATTTTTCGATAGTTTTAAAAACTTTTCTTTTTATTCCGGTCATGGTAACATATACCATTCCCCACTGACAATAAAGCCTTACAGGAACTTTAGCAAATTTTGAAGCCAGCGCCGCATACATACTTGCATTAGGAGTAGAATACTGTACCAAATCAAAACTACTGCTTTTTAAAAAAGAGGTGAGTTTTTTTATACTCTTAATAGAACCTAAAATGCTTATTCCTCGTGGAAAATCAATCGGGTATGTATTTACAAACGGGAATTCTTGGTGTAGTTTTTCTTCATAATCGGTATCCATATTACAGACAACCGTAACATCAATATCCCGATCGTGGTATTCGTTCAAAAAAGGCTTTATCCAATTATTTATAGACGACCACACGGTAGTAACTATACAAATTCGCTTCATATATATTCTCCTACTTACGATCATATATTGTATTCCTAAAGATTTTTTAACACAACATTATATAATCTTTCGCTATTTTTTTCGCCCACGAAACTGTTGTGCGGTGTTATGATAACATTTTCCATATCCCACAAGGGACTATCTGCACTAAGGGGCTCTTCTTCAAAAACATCTAAAACCGCGCCGTAAAGTTTTTTGCTTTGCAATGCATCAATCAAATCATTTTGATTTACTACAGCTCCACGTGCAATATTTACCAAAATTGAGTTATCTTTAAAATAAGAAAACATATTTTTGTCAAACATATATCTTGTTTGCTCAGTAAGCGGAAGCGTTAAAACAACAATATCTGCTTTAGATACCGCATCAGCTATGTTTTCAAGCGGAAAGTATTCATCATAAACATCATTTGTTGGTTTAATAATATCTACAGCATAATTTGTTGTATCAAATGCCTTGAACCTTTTCGCACATTCTGTTCCAATGTTTCCGCTTCCAACAATGCAAACAGTTTTGCCGCTCAGTTCCAAAAGTCCGCGGTGCTTATTCCAACTGTGCATCTTTTGATTTTCGGCAAAAAATCTACTCTGCTTATAAAGATTAAGCACTCCACACAATGCAAATTCTGCCATAGGTATACTGTACACCCCGCGTGCATTGTGAATTTTTATATTATGGGCATTTATATAATCCATATCAACACGGTCAAATCCCGCGCTAGTAAGCTGGATAAATTTAAGATTTACAAACTTTTCGATTGGGTGATGTAAAAACAAGCCATTACAAATCACGCCCTCAATTTTATTGTATGGTATGGCTAAATCATTATCTTCATATTGTAAAAAGAAAACATCATGCCCTAATTCAGAAATTTTATGTAATTGTTCTTCATTAAATCTGGCGGCGCCGGTAATTAGCAAATTCATATTATCATCCTAATTTTGATACAATATTTTGTATGCGTTTTTCAGTTTCCGATCGATTCTGTTCAAAAAAATTAGAATTATTTAGATTATACATACATTCATATTCTAATTTTCGTATATCAGATATTCCGTTATTAAATTTTAAAACAATATCATCTATAGTGCTTTCTTTTTCAATATTACAAAAACTACGTGAAAGTATAACAGATGATGACTTTAAACGATAATGTTCCTTGACAACACATTTGCCCGGTAGCAGCCCTTTATCAACAGAGGCTACACCACCAAAACCGTATGGAATATTTTTATTTTTAAATTTGCTGCAAAGCGCCTCAACCATGCCATCCTGCAAAAGCTGAAACATAAACTTCATATTATACGATAAACTTAAATCATTAAGACCAATATAAATTTCATCAATACCTTTAACATCTAATATTTCATCAATATTTTCGACTGCTGTCTTATGCTCTATCAAAGGCATTGTTTTTGCTCTTCCTCCAACAGCACTAATAAACCTTTTAACATCATCGGCTGTTTTAAAAAAAGGAAGCATAATAATGTCAGCCCCCGCATCAATAATGCGGTTAATTTCATCCTCGGTTGAGCTATATTCATCAGTTGCATCATGTATTGGGTTGCAACGCACTAAAAGCTCTGCCTTAGATATACCCTTTCTTATGCTTTTTATATCGTCAATTGTATGACGGTTCTGCACCGTATCCATACCGCCCTGACGTAAATTTTTACCGATGTACTCTAAGTCAACAAATATACGGTCTACACCTGCATTTTCAGCAATTTGTGCTATATCGGGACGGTTGGTTATATACATAAGTTTAAGCGGCATAGAGAAAAATACCTCACATATTTATCGTTTCTTTTTCTTCCGTTTCGGTTATTGTTTGTTCTCTTATAACTGTTGCACCAATATTTTCGTTATCGGCATTTGTGAAAACCTTAAATACTGTCATAAAACAAATTTTCAGATCAAGCAAAAATGACAGATTATCAACATACCAAACATTAAGCTCAATTCTGCGATTCCACTCAACTGCTTTTCTTCCGTTAACCTGCGCCCATCCTGTAATTCCCGGACGAACCTCAAACATTCTGAGCTGCTGCTGGCTATATTCATCTATCGGCCACGGATGATACGTAAGCGGAGGACGCGGACCAATGAAGCTCATATCACCTTTAAGAATATTAACGGCCTGAGGCAACTCGTCTATACTTGTTTTTCTCAAAAAGCTTCCGACTCTTGTTACACGTTTGTCGGAATTATCAGAATAAACCCCACTCTTTTCAGCTCCAACACACATTGAACGGAATTTATATATGTAAAACTCTTTACCGTTAAGGCCTAATCTTTTTTGTCTAAAGATAACAGGTCCTTTAGAGTCAATTTTTATTGCTATTGCAGCAATTAACAAAATCGGAGAGAGCGCAATTAAAATAACCAAAGAAAGTACAATATCGATTAATCTTTTCAAAAACACTCTGTACATAAAATCATCATCCTTCAACAAGACATACTAAACCTAAGTATACAGATACATTATACTATATTACTATAAAATAATCAAGGAATTTTAAGTAAATACTGCATTTTTTATGTACTTTTTTACTATAGAATTGGTGAGGTTTTATAAATCTTTCTTGCTAATTGAAATTATATATGTTTCTTTTCACAAAAAGCCCCTGACATGCCGATTTAGCGAGTCAGGGGCTCAAACTTTAATTATTAGCTTCAACTTTTTACTAATTATTTTTTATATTTTTAACAATTTTTTTGTTTTTTTCATATTGTGCGATAAGGGGGGATTTTGGTGCGCAAACGGTTGAAAAGACCAAGAAAAAACTCGATTTTTCTGCATTTAGGGGCAATTTCGCTCATTTTCTCTATTTTGTTTGTCTTTTGCGACACCCGCGTTCGCCCAGTTATAAAAAGAAAGGTGCGCGACTGCGCCAGAACGCAGACTGTTGAGATTCTCAACGAAATTCTGATTAAGGAAATCGACGAGCTTGAACTGAGCTACGATATGTTTACAAACGTAAAATACGGCTCGAGCGGCACGGTAACCTCTATAGAGTCGGATACGGTGGCGATAAACAAATTCAAAGCATCGTTTGCAATATCTATAACACAGGCGCTTGAAAAAATAAACCAATTCGACTTTTACATATGCCTTGGGACGCTGATTGGTCCCGAAATTTTAACCGAAAGAGGTCCTAAAATTTATTTTAAAGCCTCGTCCTCAGAATATGTTCAAACCGAGATCATAAGCCGATTTGAAGAGGCAGGAATAAACCAGACGGCACACAAGATACTATTAGACGTATCGGTAAACATCTGCTGCTACTTCCCCGGCTACACAACCTCGGTTACTGTTCAGAGCGAACTGATATTAGCCGAAACTGTAATAATCGGCACAGTACCAAGCTTTTACGCGCCCGGCGGATAGTTACTTCTTTTTCTTTTTAACAGAATATCCGAAACTGCCGAGCTTTTTACCAAGGTCAAAATACTCGCCGTGGCAATAAGCTGTAAGGCGACATTTATCCATTCGCAGTCTGCCGTTTTCGTCGATATACTGCTCATCGACCAGCACGGCGGTTATCTCAGCCAGAAACATATCGTGAGTTCCGAGCGGTTTAACCTCAGTTACCTTACATTCAAGGCTTATTGGGCTCTCTGCGATAACAGGAGCTGAAACGGTACTTGCGCTTTCAGCAGTCAGCTTTAATTTTTTAAATTTATCCATTTTTGCGCCTGTTCGCACTCCGCAGAAATCAGCGGCGCGAACCAGACTTCTGGGCACGAGGTTTATAACAAACTCGCCCGATTTCTTGATGATATTGTAGGAATGGCGCTCGGGGCGGATCGAAACGTATGTCATAGGCGGTTCTGAGTTTATTATTCCCGTCCAGGCAATCGTTAAGGCATTGGGCCTGTCTAAGCTTCCGCAGCTTACCAAAACTGCGGGAACAGGTCCTAAAAGTGTTGATGGTTTCCAAGTTACTTTAGCCATTTTGTTCTCCGTTTTTTTAAATTTTTTATGTTATGAATATTTTGCCCTATCCTTCAAAAACTAACCTTGGACAAAAAAATTAAACAATAAAGGAGGGCGAAATAATGAAAATTGTTGATAGAATAGCTCTGCTCCTTACAATTATCGGTGCTCTCAACTGGGGAAGCATCGGGCTTTTCAAGTTTGATATCGTTGCCTGGCTTTTCGGCGGCACCGACGCTATGCTCAGCAGAATTATCTTCACCGTTGTAGGTCTTGCAGGACTCTGGTGCATTACCCTACTTTTCAGAAGCAGAGAAAACAACTAATTTATGAAATCGGATACCATACGGTATCCGATTTCGCCCTTTTTTACTTATTTTCTTTTGCGATGGGTGCAATATGAAGCTCGGCAAGCTGGTCTACATCAACCGACGAAGGACACTCTGTCATAAGCTCCATCATATTCTGAACCTTAGGGAATGCAATAACATCTCTAAGGCTCTCTGCACCGAGCATAAGCATAATGATTCTATCAAGACCGAGACCCATTCCGCCGTGGGGTGGTGCACCGAAGGTAAATGCATCGGTCAGGAAGCCGAATTTCTGATAAGACTCCTCATCAGAAAGACCGAGAGCTGAGAACATCTTCTTCTGAAGCACGGGATCGGTTATTCTGATAGATCCGCTGGAAAGCTCGATGCCGTTTAATACGAGGTCATAAGCCTTGGCTCTTACACTGCCCTTATCTGTGTCAAGCTTTGCGATATCCTCTTCCATAGGAGAGGTAAAGGGGTGGTGCATCGCAACATAGGTCTGGCTATCCTCATCCCACTCAAAGAAGGGGAACTCGGTGATCCAGAGGAAACACCACTTATTCGGGTCAATAACGTCCATCTTCTTAGCGGCCTCAAGGCGAAGCATACCGAGAACAGAAAGAACTATCTTATTCTTGCCATCAGCAACAACAAAGATAATGTCGCCGTTTTTAGCGTTCATACGGCTGATGATTGCCTGCATTTCCTCTTCCTTCATAAACTTAGAGAAGGTGCTCTGCACGCCGTCATCAGTAATCTTTATCCAGGCAAGGCCCCTGCCGCCGATTCCGCGAACCTGCTCGGTTAATTTATCGAGTTCTTTTCTTGAATATGCCGCTGCGCCGCCCTCTACGCAGATTGCTCTGACGCTACCGGTCTGTGCGGCGGAATTGAATACTGTAAAGTCACAATCCTTTACAACGTCGGTCAAGTCCTCAATCTCATATCCGAAGCGAACGTCAGGCTTATCCGAGCCGTATTTTTCCATTGCGTCCTTATAGGTCATTCTGCGGATGGGGAGAGAAAGCTCTATATCCATACATTCTCTGAAAATGTGCTCTACAAAGCCCTCGCCTATCTTCATAACGTCCTCAACATCTACATAAGACATTTCAAGGTCAATCTGGGTAAACTCAGGCTGTCTGTCAGCTCTTAAATCCTCATCTCTGAAACAGCGGGCAAACTGAACGTATCTGTCAAATCCCGAGACCATCAGAAGCTGCTTATAAAGCTGAGGCGACTGAGGAAGTGCATAAAACTTGCCGTCGTGAATTCTTGAAGGAACGAGGAAATCTCGAGCGCCCTCGGGGGTTGATTTGATTAAAATGGGAGTTTCAATCTCGATAAAGCCGTTTTTATCAAAATAATCTCTTGCGGCCTTAACTATCTTGTGGCGCTTTATGATATTCTGCTGAAGATCAGCGCGACGAAGGTCAAGATAGCGGTATTTAAGCCTAAGCTCG
>CAZDSQ010000004.1:0-19837 GCA_964508295.1 uncultured Oscillospiraceae bacterium
CAGCGATATAAATTCCTTTCGTCATTTGCGATATACCTTCGGTGCGATATATCCTTTGGATGCGATATGATTTGACATATCACGTCAAAGACGAGATATGTCAAAATCGAGAAAGGAATTTATAATCATATCGCAACCGAATAAAATGAGGTTATATCGCATTTTTATAAAAATATATCGCACGAGCGAAAGCGAGTATATCGCAGAACGAGGATTTTATGAATGATAAAAGTATCAAGGAACTGGCTATTGAGCTTACTGTTGAAACGACTGCGGTATGTGATAATATAAAAGGGAGAGCAGTTTTTACTAATCAGCTTTTGAGAGCTTGTTCATCTATAGGTGCTAATTCTCATGAGGCAAAATATGCACAGAGTAGAGCCGATTTTATAAATAAGTTAGAAATTTCTCTTAAAGAATGTTTTGAAGCAGAATACTGGTTAGAGGTTTTACTTAGAGTTAACGCAATAGATAAAGAAACTTATAGCAGGCTAAATAATAAAGCCGGAACGATACGACGAAAATTAATTGCATCAGTAACCACTGCAAAAAATAACAGATAATAAAAGTTGTATATAATGATGGAGAAAAGTATGCAAAAGTTCTTGAGTTTAAGAAAGAAAATACTTGAAAATAATTTCGGTAGCCTTAACGCTCCCCAGAAGGAAGCTGTTTTCACCGTTAACGGCCCCCTCTTAATTTTAGCGGGCGCGGGAAGCGGTAAAACAACCGTTCTTATAAACCGAATTGTCAATATGATAAAATATGGCGACGCCTATTATAGCGACAAGGCGCAGACTATAATCTATGACGAGGATATTGCTCTGCTTTCCCGATATACCGAGGACGCCAACAGCCTTTCTGAAACTGAGCGCACTGAGGCTGATGAGTTGCTCGCCTATAAGTCTGTAAAACCGTGGAACATTCTCACCATTACCTTTACAAACAAGGCCGCAAACGAGCTTAAGGACAGGCTTGAGCGTGCGCTTGGGGAGAGCGGCAGAGATGTTAACGCGGGAACTTTTCACTGGGCTTGCGTGCGAATTTTGAGGCGCGATATTGAAAAGATAGGCTATCAGAAAAACTTCACCATTTACGATGCCGATGATAGTAAAAGGGTGGTTAAAGAGTGCCTTGCCGCCCTGCACCTTGACGAAAAGAGATTTCCTGCAAAGCAGCTTGCTGCTGAGATCAGTAACGCTAAGGACAAGCTCATAACCCCCGAAACGTATAGAGCCGAAGCTGCGGGAGATTATTATAAGGATAGCGTTGCAAAGGTCTATGCAATGTATCAGGCGCGCCTAAAGGGAGCAAATGCCGTTGATTTTGACGATATAATTATGCTCACAGTCCGCCTTTTTGAAACCGACAGCGAAACCCTGGAATATTACAGAAACAGATATAAATACATAATGGTCGACGAGTATCAGGACACCAATACCGCACAGTATAAACTCATAAGCCTGCTCGCAGGAAAGCATCAGAACTTATGCGTTGTCGGTGATGACGACCAGAGTATTTACCGTTTCAGAGGCGCGACCATTGAGAATATTCTGAATTTTGAAAATCAGTTTGACAACGCTAAGGTCATACGCTTGGAGCAGAACTACCGAAGCACACAGAACATTCTTGATGCCGCAAACGCCATTATCAAGAATAACAGAGCGCGAAAGGGTAAAAACCTGTGGACAAGCGCAGGCGAGGGCGAAAAGATCGTGCAGTACCGTTGCGATGACGAGCGCGGCGAGGCGGGCTATGTAACCGAGAAAATTCTTGACCATATTGCCGCGGGTGGCAGTTACAGCGACTGCGCAATTCTGTATAGAACAAACTCGCAGTCGAGCAACTTTGAGCGTAGCTTTGTAAAATCGGGAATCCCGTATCGCATTATCGGCGGACATAGATTCTATGACCGAATGGAGATCAAGGACATTGTTTCCTATCTCTGCGTTATAAATAATCCCGAAGATGAGCTTAGATTAGAGCGAATTATCAATCAGCCAAAGCGCAGTATAGGCGAAACCAGCGTAAAGGCGGCAAGGGATATTTCGAGAACCCTCGGACAGAGCCTTTTTGAAACTGTCTGCAGGGCAGATGAGTACACCGCATTAAAGCGCTCGGCGGGTGCTATGTGCGCTTTCGGTAAAATGATAAACTCGCTTATAGAGAAAAGCCGGACCTGCGATGACCTTGGACGGTTTGTGGCTGAGGTAATTCGTGAGAGCGGCTACGATGCCTATCTCAGAGCTCTCGGCGATGAGGGGCTTACCCGCGCCGACAACGTTCAGGAGCTTGTCAATACAATGACCCGCTACAGCGAGGAAAACCCAGGCGCAACCCTCTCAGATTATCTTGAAGAGGTTTCGCTTATGAGCGATATTGATAACTACGATGCCGATGCCGACACCGTTGTTTTAATGACGATACACTCGGCAAAGGGTCTTGAGTTTGATAATGTATTTCTTGCGGGAATGGAGGATGGGCTTTTCCCCAGCCTTATGAGCTTTAATGATGGGGTTGAGCTTGAGGAGGAGCGCCGCCTTGCTTATGTCGGCGTAACCCGCGCGAGAAAAAGGCTTTATCTTACAAGCTGCGCCTACCGTATGATGTACGGCAGGAGCCAGCGCAATAAGATTTCACGCTTTGTAAAGGAAATTCCCGATAGTGTCAAGGAAATTATTGATAACTGCTACAGCGAGCCGTCGTATGAGGACAACTTCTTCGGTTCGGATTTTTCTGAAAACTCTTTCTATTCCTCTCAAAGCAGCTTTTCGGGCAAGAGAAATCAGCCGATGTTTGAAAAATCTGCAGTTGTTTCTCAAAAGCCGCAACCCGGCAACCTCGATTATAAAGTCGGAGATGTTGTTCACCACCGCGTTTTTGGTGACGGACTTGTAATTTCTATGACACCTATGGCAAACGACACGCTGGTAGAGGTCAGCTTTGAAATCGGAACCAAAAAGATTATGGCAAACTTTGCCAAATTAACTAAAAAGTAAGGAATTTGATGTTATGGGCGCAAGTATTATAATAGCGGCGGCAGGCTCTGCAAGCAGAATGCAGGGTATTGACAAGCTTATGTATAAAATCGGCGGCAGAGAGGTTTTTATGTATTCTGTAAAGGCCTTTGACGACTCCAAATGCACCGATAAAATAGTTGTCGTAACCTCTGAGGATAAAGTCGAAGCGGTTAAAGCTTACCTTGATAGCGCAAATTTGAGCGCTCCCTATGAAGTAGTGCTCGGCGGCGATACAAGACAAAAATCGGTACTGAACGGTCTTAACGCCTGCTTAGATGCCTCAAACTGCGTTATGATTCACGACGCCGCAAGACCTATGGTAACCCCTGAGCTTATCGAAAAGATCTATGATGAGGTTATTATAAACGACAAAATGGCGGCGGCTCTCGGTGTAAAGGTCAAGGACACTATCAAGCAGGTTTCCTCTGACGAAATTATAGAGTCCACCCCCGACAGAAGTGCCTTGAGAATTGCCCAGACTCCGCAGGTTTTTGAAATGAATCTGTATAAGCTGGCGATAAATGAGGCAATAAAAAACAATAAAGACTATACAGACGACTGCCAGCTTGTCGAGGCAATCGGCAGAAGTGTTTATGTAGTAGAGGGCGATTATAGGAATATAAAAATCACAACCCCCGAAGATTTGATTCTTGCAGAAGTTTATTTAAAGGAGCGGGAAAATGCTTAGAATTGGAAACGGATACGATGTTCATAAGCTTAAAGAGGGCAGAGCGCTCATTTTAGGCGGAGTTAAAATTGAACACACAATGGGTCTTGACGGACACTCCGATGCCGATGTGCTTGTGCACGCAGTAATGGACGCTATTCTTGGCGCCTGCGCCCTTGGCGATATAGGTAAGCTTTTCCCCGATACCGATAACGCTTACCTTGGTGCTGACAGTATAGAGCTTTTAAAAAAGGTTTGCGCTTTTGTTAAGGAAAAAGGCTTTGAGGTCCATAATGTTGACAGTATAGTGGTGGCGCAAAAGCCTAAGCTTGCTCCTCATATTGACTTGATGCGAAAAAATATTGCAGATGCTATGGAAATTGATGTTTCCTGCGTCAGCATAAAGGCAACCACCGAGGAAAAGCTCGGCTTCACAGGAAGACAAGAGGGAATTTCGGCTCACGCTGTCTGTCTTATAGAGCAAAAATAAATTTGGAGAAGATGAAATATGGCAATCTACGGTATAATTGCCGAATATAATCCCTTTCACAACGGACATCTTTATCAGATAAATGCTATAAAACAAAGCGACCCTGAGGCGAAAATCGTGGTTGCAATGAGCCCGAACGTTGTTCAGAGGGGCGATTTTGCCCTTTTTGATAAGTGGACAAGGGCAAGAGCGGCGCTTATCTGCGGTGCCGATTTAGTGCTTGAAATCCCCAGCACATTCGCTCTCGCAACCGCCGAGCGCTTTGCTTTCGGCGGAGTCAGCGCTCTTGATTCTATTGGCATAGACAAGCTTTGCTTTGGCAGCGAAAGCGGCAATTTGCAAGCTCTTACCGATGCCGTGGCTCTTTTGGAGGATGCCGAGGTAAAAGAAATACTGAAAAAGTATCTTTCTGAAGGTAATACCTTTGCAAAGGCAAGAAGCCTTGCTGTTAAAGAAAGAAACGAGGCGGCGGCTGAGTGTTTGAATAACCCTAACGACATTCTCGCGGTCGAGTATATAAAAGCTATCTCAAAACTCGGCTCAAAAATCGAGCCTTATCCCGTTTTGAGAAAATCGGTGGAGCACTTGTCTGAAAGTCCAAACGACGAGTTCGCCTCAGCAAGCTATATCCGCGAGCATTTAGGCGAGCAGAGCCTAACGGATTTTGCTCCCGCACCTGCCGCAGAGCTCTTTAAAGCTGAGCTTAAAAACGGAGGCTTTTCAAACGGCTTAAAATCTCTTGAAACCGCCCTTGTTTTAAAACTGAGAACTATGTCAAAAGAGGAAATTGCAGCCCTTTTTGATGTTTCTGAGGGGCTTGAAAACAGAATTTGGAGAGCATCAAGAGAAAAGAGCGACTTAGATAGCCTCTGCGCTGAAATTAAGACCAAGCGCTATACCATGGCAAGAATAAGGCGGATACTGATGTATGCTCTGCTGGACTTTACAAAGGATAAAATGCGTGAAGATGTTCCTTATATAAGGGTTTTGGGCCACAATGCAAAAGGTCTTGAGATAATCTCTCGAAAAACTGCAAAGCTACACGTTATCACCTCGCTTTCAAGGGCAAGGAGTATTTCAAAGCAAGCTGAGGAGTTTGCAGAAACCGAGGAAAAGATAACCTCTGTTTTTGCTCTAACACTCAAAAATAAAGAAAAAGCCAAAAACGAATTTTCCACCCCGACAATAAGACTTTAAAAGGAAAAAAGCCGTGCCAAGTCTGGCACGGCCCTTTTTACTTTAATTCTTACAAAACAAAGTTATTTAACAGAGTTCTCGTAAGCCTCGATCATCTTCTTAACCATCTGACCGCCAACAGAACCGGCCTGCTTAGAAGTAAGATCGCCATTGTATCCCTGCTTAAGATTTACGCCAACCTCGTTAGCAGCCTCCATCTTAAAACGATCGAGAGCCTCACGAGCCTGAGGAACAACAATCTTCTTGCTCATCTATTTTACACTCCTTGCTTTTAAATCTAACAAACACCGTGTTGCGTTTGCAATAATATTGTTTGTGCATTACAAAAAATTATCAATGGTAATTTAATGCAAATAAAAACTATTGTTTTTGACAATATTCTCTAAGTTTTTAAAAGATAGTATAAGGCAAACTAATTAGTGATTGACTTTTGCGGTTATAAAATATATAATTATAATGTATGGTATAAAAAATTATAAATTTAAATAAAATCTGCTTGGAGGAAAAATTATGCCTTGCATAAACTGCGGCGCTCCGCTCGAAAATGAAAATGATATTTTTTGCCCCAAATGCTATAAAGAGGCGGTGAGCGGCGAAAAGCAGGAGGTTGAGCCTGCTGTAAACGATAATCATCGTCAGCCTATAAAGCCTAAAAAGAAGAAAAACAAAAAGAAAACTGCAAAAATCCTTCTTATATCGTTTGCCTCAGTGCTCCTTGCCCTTGTTATTGCGGCAGTTGCAATTTTGTTTTCTTATTTAAATAAGGTGGAAAAAGATAATCTTTCGGGAGACTTGGGAATCCCTTCGGGTGAGGATCTTCCGTTTGATGAGGATGTAAAAAACATTGCTTTTTACGGACTTGATTCAAGGCAAGATAATGACAGCGGTCGCTCTGACGCTATTCTTATTCTTTCCATTGACCGTAAAAATGATGAGATAAAGCTTACCTCGATCGCAAGAGATACTTATATTACATTTGAAAGCGGCAAAGGGGATAAGCTCACTCATGCATGGGCTTACGGAAAGGCAAACCTTTCTGTTAAAACCTTAAACAGCAACTTTAAGCTCGATATAACTGACTATGTGTCTGTGAATTTCTTTGAGTTCGCTAAGATCATTGATTATATCGGCGGAGTTATGATCGATGTTGACGAGGCTGAAATGAAGGTTATGAATGATAACTATATACAAGAGCTTAATTGGCTTGGAATTGAGTGTGATTACATTACTGAAGCAGGATATCAGCTCTTAAATGGTGGTCAGGCTCTTGCATACGCAAGAAATCGCTATACAGGCAGTGACCTTACTCGAGGAAACCGTCAGCGTGAGGTTCTCACAGCGGCGTTTGAAAAGGTTAAGACCATGAATAAGCTTAAACTGCCCAAGCTTGTTGATATGGTGCTTTCAGAGTGCACAACAACACTTAGCTCAAGTGAAATGCTTTCAATCGGTACCTGGGCGCTTACAAATTCGCCAACAATTCACTCCTTGGGAATTCCTACTACAGATTGTAATGCAAAGGGGCAGATGATAAACGGCACAAGCTATATGGTCTATGACCTTGACTATGCCTCAGGGGTTATACACGATTTTATCTACACCTCTGCAAAAGAGCCTGTAACTTCGTCAAACCTCTCCTCAAGCGATAAATAAAATGGCAAAATAAAACAGCCGAAGCAATATTGCTTCGGCTGTTTTTGTTATTTTTTGGGGTTATCTAATTTGTTTAAAATGCGGTAAACCGCTGAATTTACAATTAAAATAAAAACAATTTCGAGCGGGCAGACTATGGCGCATTTTATAAATCTCTGCACCCAGAATGCCCAGACGAGCGGGGTAGAGTACAGGAGATTTAGCCAAAGCGGAGTTAAAATAAGGTCAACCACAACCATTAAGATAAGCCGCGCTACAATAATCTTCCACAATTTAGGCCTTTGTTTAAAGAAAAAAATGCCGTAAACTGCGCCCGTAATAACGGCATTTAAGGTAAAGCCCGGAAAATAAGGCCCGGTCGGCATTATTAGACAGCCTAAAATGTCGGCAATTCCGCCGATAGCCGCAGCGGGAATAGGCCCTAAGCACATAGCACCGATTGCGACGGGCAGAAAGAAAAATGTAACATTTACATTTTGCCCAACGGCAAACTTGAAAAATCCGAGCACACAACTGATTGCAACCAGCATTGCCGCAAAGGCAAGGTTGTAAACGGCTGTGTTTTTCTTGTTGTTTGACATAAAAAAGCACTCCTTATGTAGTTGTTGCTACATAAAGAGTGTTTTATTCTTTTATGCAGCAGCGGGATGCGATGCTCAAACCGCAGGCACAAAGCCTTTCGTCCGCTGACAACTCCCCGTTCAGACGGCACTACAGATTTCTCTACGCTTGGGCATCTACTCTGTGATAAGAATTATAATTTATTTTATTTCTGCTTCTGCTTTGCGGCATTAACAGTGTTTTTCATAAGCATTGCAATGGTCATAGGACCAACTCCGCCCGGAACAGGCGTAATATACGAGCATTTTGGGGCAACCGACTCAAAGTCAACATCGCCGCAGAGCTTTCCGTTGTCCATACGGTTGATGCCGACGTCGATAACAACTGAGCCCTCTTTAACCATATCGGCGGTAACAAACTTGGGCTTTCCAACTGCCGCCACAACAACGTCAGCCTGAGAAACGACCTCAGAAAGATTTTTTGTTCTTGAGTGGCAGATCGTAACGGTTGCATTCTTGTGCAAAAGAAGCATTGACATAGGCTTTCCTACAATGTTGCTCCTGCCGATAACAGTGCAGCTTTTTCCCTCTAAGGAGATGCCGCTGCGCTCGATAAGCTCGATGATTCCTGCGGGTGTGCAGGGAGCAAAGGTATAGTCACCGATCATAATTTTGCCAACGTTTATAGGGTGAAAAGCATCAACGTCCTTTTCGGGAGAAATAGCGTTAATAACCCTTTTCTCGTCAAGATGGCGGGGCAGGGGAAGCTGAACTAAAATTCCGTCAACCGAGTCGTCGCGGTTTAGCTTGTCAACAAGCTCCAGCAGCGTTTGCTCGCTTGTGTCCTCGGGTAGCAGATACTCGCTTGAAACTATCCCCAAAGCCTCGCAGGCCTTCTTTTTGTTTCCAACATAGACCTTGGATGCGGGGTCGTTTCCAACCAAAACGACTGCAAGCCCGACCGAAACACCGCGCTCATTTAGAGCGGCAACCTCAGCCCTGGTTTCCTCCTTGATCTCTGCCGAAATCTGTTTTCCGTCAATAATCTTGTGCATATCAGTTCCTCGCTATTTGCTCTCGTTGGGCGAAGCTTCGTCGGTTTCCTCGCCCTCGTCGATAACGGTGTCTAAAATCTCGTGAGCCTCGCGTTCTTCTTCGGCTTCTTCGGTAGCGGGTGCATTTTCTTTCTCTAAAAGCTCTCTTGCTTCGCTTATTGAACCAAAGCATTCCTCGATATACTCTCTTGCTGATTCGATTTCTATAATTAAGTCATCAAGTTTGTTTTGGCTTTCTGTTTCGTCTTCATCCTCGCCATCTTCGGAGATTTCCTCCTCAGCTTCTTCGCCGCTGTCATAAACCTCATCTATAATAGAGGAAGCAAGCGAGATCTTTGCTATAGCAAGGTCGACCTGCTTGTCTGCAAGCTGGAGAGTTTCCTCTTCGGTCATAAGCTCGCTTGCAAGCTCTTCGAGGTTTTCAGATGGCTCTGCTTCTCCGGAAAGACGCTTAACGTTTCTCTCGGCATCATTCAGTGTATTTTCAGCCTCAAAGAGCAACAGCTCAGCTTTGTTTAGAAGAACCTCGGGAGCCTCGGCAAACTGCGCCTTAGACTCTTTCGTGTCAGCGTAAAGCATAAGATAATCGGGGTTTGTCTTTCTCTCTTTTGATATTTTAATTCTGAAAGTAACAATGGTTGCAACCGCTAAGACAGCCGCAACAATGCTCAAAACCTGAGAAACTCTGAAATCTCCTACCATAAGGCTGTCCGTTCTAAGTCCCTCAATAAAGGCTCGTCCTGTGCCGTACCAGGCGGCGTAGAAAAGGAATATCTCGCCGTCAAATTTTCTGTGCTTGCGGTATAGAAGAACGATGGCAAAACCAATCGCGCACCAAATCGACTCATATAAAAAGCAGGGATGAACAGGCTTTGTGGGGTCTACTTCAATGCCTTGCTTGTACAGTTCCCAACCAACAGAGGATAGGTAACTTTCAGTAGTTTCGCTGTACATTCCAAAGATAGAATCGGTGTTAACTCCGAATGCTTCCTGATTTACAAAGTTGCCCCATCTGCCGATTGCCTGACCGATGAAGAAACCGCCCGCCGCAATATCAAGAGCGGGAAGAAATCTTGTCTTGTTTATTTTGCAAACTATAAAGCCTGCAAGGATGCCGAAGATCAAACCGCCGTAAATGGCAAGTCCGCCGTCGCGAATGTTTATAATGTCTGAAAAGCTTGTGTAGCTCTCAAGGTTGAAAACAACATAATAAAGCCGCGCGCCGATAATACCGAATACAAGGGCAAAGATTGCAATGTCAATAAGCTTGTCGGGGTCTACGCCGTATTTCTTGGCGTGAGAAAGTCCGTAAATAATTGCAAGAATTGCGCCGACCGCGATTAAAATTGCATACCAGTAAATTGCGAAATCGCCTATCATAAAGGCTTCTCGGGTTACATTAAACTGCAGCCCAAGCTTTGGGAACTCAACTAAAACCTTTTCCATATAGATTTTCCTTTCTTATGTCAAGCTTACATTGGATTTATAACAGAAATACTGCTGTTTTTTTCGTTAAACTGACCCTTAAAGTGAGCGCAAAGCTCCTCAAAGGTAAGTGACGAGATTATATCAAGTGCGTCAAAGGCGTCGTGCCCCTCAAAATAGGCGCCGAGAGCTGACGATGCAACATTTTCAACCGTGTTAAAGGAGGAAACTCTGCTGCCGTAAAACTGCTTTCTAACATTCTCAAAAAGCTCACGGCTCAGTCCTTCGGCCTTGACCCTCTCAATTTCTTTTGCGATTTCATCGTAGACTAACTCGGGGTCAGGCGCCTCGCCGCCCAAGATGTTTACAAAGTATCCGTCACCGCTCATAACCTCTGTTCCGAAGGTCGAGTTGATAACTCCTTTTGAGTAAAGCAACTGGTAAAATTCTGTGCTTTCGCCGAAGATCATTTCAAGACACATTTCGCTTAAGATGCGCGCCCGCATAGTGTCGCTTTGCGGCGTTTCCTTAAAGCCTATTTCAAAGGTGGGCATTGAAACCTCGAGCTTTTTCTCGATTTTCTTAAGGAAAACGTCGCTCGGCTCGTTGGGGAGCTTGTTTACAATTTCAATCTCTTTTGCTTCAGGCAAAAGCTTGTCGCAAAACTCCAAAACCTTGTCAACATCAAAATTTCCCGCAATTGAGAGGACCATATTGCCTAAATTGTAAAAGGTATTGTAGGTTCTGTATAAAAGCTCGGGCGTAATCTCGGCAATCGACTCTACCGAGCCTGCAATGTCAATCCTTACGGGGTTTTCCCAGTAAAGAGCCTTTAAAAGATTTAAGAAAACGCACCAGTTAGGGTCGTCATCGTACATTTTAATCTCCTGCCCGATGATGCCTTGCTCCTTCTCAACCGTTTCCTTGGTAAAGTAGGGGTGTGTTACAAAGTTTAAAAGAATTTCGAGCGACTCGTAGATCTTTTCGGTAGCAGAAAAGAGGTAACAGGTGCGGTCAAAAGAGGTGTAAGCGTTGGCGTTTGCGCCAGTTCGCGAGTAGCTAACAAAAGCGTCCTCGGTTTCGCCCTCGAAAAGCTTGTGCTCAAGAAAATGGGCAATTCCGTCAGGGACGGTGCAGTATTCCTCGTCGTTGTCTGTCTTAAAGGTGCGGTTTATCGAGCCAAACTTTGTGCCGAACAGAGCGTAAACACTGTTGTATTTCTCCATCGGGTGCAGAAGAATGGTAAGACCGCTCTTGTGATGTATCTTGTAGTAGCTTTCAGAAAGGGCAGGGGAGGAAATGAGATTTTTAGTTGTTTGCATTTAAGATTCCTCCTTGGGACTCATAAAGTAAACGGTGTTAAGGGATACCTTGCGAGCCGCGTTTATAATATCCTCGCGGGTTACCGAGCAAAGCGCCTTAAGTTCATCCTCGGGAGAGGTGTCCTTGCCCGCAATAAGACGGGGCAGGAAATACTGCTCGGTCTTGAAAATTCCGTCAGAAATTCCGGTGTAAACATTGGTTATAAGCTTTCTGGTGTTCTCAATCTCATCGTCGGAAATCTCGCCGTTTTGTATGTCTTCAAGCTGGCGCAGAATTTCGGTTTTTGCTTTTTCAAGATTTTCCTTTTCAATTCCGCTGTTTATTAAAATAGTTCCTTTAAATCTGTCGTAAGAGGCAGAGCAGTAGTAGCAAAGGCTGTGCTTTTCGCGAACGTTTAAGAAAAGCTTGGAAAAGGGCGCTCCGCCGAGGATTATTCTCATAACCTCCATTGCGCTCTCGTCCTCGTCGCCGATAACGGTAGAGCAGCTAAAGCCCATTGAAAGCTTGCCCTGCGAAATGCTGTACTGCTCGGTTACGTCCTTTATGCCGCCAAAGGCTTCAAAGGGAGAGGAACCGGTTTCAAAAGGCCTTTCACGCTCGGCAGAAGCAGAGAATGACGAGGTAAAAATCTCCTTTGCGCTCTCGCTGTCACCAGAGCCTATAAACATAATTTCAATTCTCGCCTTTTTAAGCAGCTCGTTGTAGGCATCAAAAACCGCTTCGCACTCGAGAGCCTCAGCGCTCGTGAGGCTTCCAAAGCGGCTTATTGCGGCGCTGTGACCCTCAAGCATTATCTGCTGGCACCTTGCGCCCGCAAGAGCAACCTTGTCGTTAAGCTCGGCCTTGATGCTGTCGATAAGCGACTGCTTTTCGGTCTCAAAGGTGCTTTTAGGAAAGCTGCCGTTTTCTATAACGGGGTCTAAAATAAGAGAGCAAAGTATCTTTGAAATTTCGGCAGTAATTTTTTCGTTATTTAGGGTGAATCTGTCGTCAATGGCGGAAATTGAAAGGGTCAAAAGCTGGTCGTCACCCGCTTTTTTAACGCCGTAGTCGCAAGCCGCCCCGTAAAGAGAAGCGAGCAGTCGCGAGAAATCAGCGGGGCTTGGGCAGGCGCGAAAGCCGCGCCTTAATATAAAGGGCAAAACCGCATAAGCCGCCGCCGTCTTTTCGGAAAGCGGGGCAACAAGTGTTACGGATATGCGGTTTGTTTTAAATTTTTCGTCGCGTATCTGGGTGAAATTCACACCGTCAGAAATCTGCACGCGGTTAATATCAAGGCTCATAAAGGCACCCTTTCAGATTAGCAAAATTATACATTTAATAGTATAGCAAAAAGCAAAGGAAATAACAATAGATTTTAAGGTTTGTTTACAAAAAATAAAAGTAAAACGTCAATATTTTGACGGCGAGACCCCCGTTGCCTTTTTAAAGGCCACGGAAAAGTATTTGTAGTCGGAAAAACCTGAAAGCAGGGCGATCTCCCCAAGGGAATAATATCCCGAGGCTATAAGCTCGGTAGCCCTTTTAATTCGTAGAGAATCAATGTATTTTTTAGGCGAAATGCCAAAGCTCTCTTTGAAAAGCTTTCTGAAATAAACGTCGGTCATAAACGACCTTTTTGCAGTTTCGGTTATGGAAACGTCGGCATCGGCAAAATGCTCGTTTATGTAGTCTACAGACCTGCTGATTTTTTGGTTGTAAGCGGGAGCGGGGCTTTTTTCGCCGTGTATTTCACCGAAAATCTCGTAAACGAGGGCAGAGCAGACGAATTTGTTTTTGGTGGTCTGCCATTTTTTAAGAACCTCCTCAAAAAGCGCTTTGATCTTTTCGGCTTTGCTTGGGGCTATAACCTCGATTTTTCGGGAACTGTAATTGTAGACCTTAAGGTGCATAACAATAAGCTCGTCGCGGCTTGCCGTGCGTGTGTAATCAAGGTTTGCTGGCACAAAAATAACCGAGTTGTCCGACATAACCTGCTTGCTGTCATTGGTTTTTAACACGCAATCGGTGCTTATTCTGAAGGACAGGGCGTCGATCTGCCTGCCGGTGTTGTAATTTTTAACGTTTTGCTGATTAAGGTAAAAAACGTCAAGAAAATCAAAAGCAATTAAGTCTCTTTCAAAAATCAAACCTTTTGCACCTCCTTTTGTTATAAATATAGCAAATCTGTTTCGTTTTTTCAACCTTTTGTTGCGTATTTTAGGTGTTATTTTACACACCGTTGTGCTATTCTAAGCAAAGGAGTGATGGTATGAATGGCATTTTGAACAAAACGACACCTTGCTGGTTTACAAAAGGGAGCATCTATCAGATAAATCTCAGAAATTTTTGCGAGGCGGGAACAATTAACGCTGCCGCCGAGGAGCTTGAGTTTCTCTCGAACCTTGGCTTTACAACCATTTATCTTTGCCCCATATTTGAGGAGGACGACAATACCGATCCCAAATACATAAGCTCGAGGCAAAAAGCTTCGGAAACGGGCAATCCCAAAAATCCCTACCGTATGAACGATTACTTTAAAATTGACTGCGAATACGGCACAATGGATGACTTAAGGCGCTTTACCGAGAAGGCGCACAGCCTTGGACTTAAGGTTATGCTTGATTTAGTTTACCTGCACATAGGCCCCAATGCGCCGATATTGTCAGCTTTCCCAAACTTTGCGGCGCACACCGAGAACGGCGAGATTGAGCTGACGGGCTGGAACTTTCCCAAACTCAATTTTGAGGATGCGGGGCTTTGCGAGTATTTGTGGTGCAATATGACCTATTATATAGGCGAGATAGGGGTAGACGGCTTTAGATGCGACACCGGCGACCGTGTTCCGCTTGATTTCTGGGTAGAGGGTCGCCGCAGAATGAAGGCGATAAACCCAAACTCCGTTTTACTCAACGAGGGAAGAAGCGCTGACTATTTAGAAAAGGCGTTCGATGCAAGCTATGATTTCGATTGGCACAAAGATTTGTTTGCGGTCGCTTCTGGAGAACTTCCCGTAAGCGCACTTCGAGAGTGTTATCAAAAAACCGCGTCGCATTTTGAGCAGGGCGCAGTTTTGGTAAGAGATATTGAAAATCACGATATAGTTACCGATTGGTCGCCCCGAGTCGAAATAGCGGCGGGCCACGAGGGAATGGAGGCCATTATCGCCCTCAATTACGTTATTGACGGAATACCTATGACCTTCTGCGGAAACGAAATTGCAGACAGCGCCAACCTTAATATGTTTGCTAATAGGTTTTATATGGGCGAGTTTGAGGTTACCGATCGCAGTATTAAAAACGAGCCCTACAGCTTTCGCCGCCAGCATATAATGCGTAGGTTAAATGGACTTAAAAAAGAAAGTGAAATTCTGCATAGCGGCAAAACCGTGTGGCTTGAAAACTCTTGCCCAGAGCAAATAATTTCTTTTGCAAGGGAGCAGGGTGGCAAGAAAATCATCTTTGCCGCAAACCTCACAAACACTCCTGCAGTTGCAAAGATAAAAGGCGTAAATCTCTCGGCAGGGAAAATACTTATTGAAAGCATGGAAAGGATAGAAATAAAGGGCGAAAGCATAAACTTTCCGCCCTACAGTTACGTTATATTAGAACTAGGATAAAAAGTAAAATAAAAAAGGCAGGCTTTTAAGCCTGCATTTTGCTTGAATACTCTAATTGTTAAAAATCATTAGGGTCATAAAGGTTTGACATAAACACAGTTTGCTCTCCGATTACTCCGTCTTTTATGCATATTCGGTCAAGTGATGGAGAACTTCCGGAAGTTAGAAAATATAGATAATCGCCAACCATTGCTTCCGCATCAACATAGGTTTGGCTTATTTTAACAGAGGTTCCATTTTCCAAACTATACGCATACATATCACTGGAATTTCTATAATAAATATTATTATCCTTATAGAAAAAAGAGTTCACATTGTCATCAATAAGTTTCTCTTTGTTCTTGGTGTCTAAATCCATGCGGTACAGCCTGTTACTATCTAAAGAATCGTTATAAAACACCTTGTTGTCGTAGATGTAAAAGTTGATCATCTCGGTATCTAAAAATAATTCAAAGCCTGTTCCGTCGTTTTTAACCCTATATAGCTTGGGACGAGCCAGTGGTCTTTCAGGGTTTTCTTCTCGTATTGTCAGATAGATCCAGTCATCATATGGCTGAAACATACCGCTTTTTTCCAGTATAACAGTTGTTTCGCTTCCATCAACCTTGCACCTACAAAGAGTTTCGTTAAAAGTGTAGTAAATATCATCTCCGTATATTAGCACACTGGATATATCCCCACTTTTTATCAGTTCACATTCTGACAAGTCCTTTGAAAGTCTATAGATTCCGTTCTTTTCGGGATTAGATTCAAAAGTCAATCTGCAATATACCCAGTCTTTGTATGCGTTGAGACAGTATATAGACGACCAATCTTTTTTATACCTTGCTCTTTCGGTACCATCTAATTTAACCTTACTCAAGAATCCTTCCGCATAATAAAGATAACCATCCAGCTCTACCGCTCTGCCATAATTATAAGCAATATTTGAAGGCAGTGTGCCATACTGATTTTCTTTTTTCTCAACATTACATGATGAAGCAAAACCTGTTACAAAAATACATAAGATAATAGATAAAATCCTTCTTAACTTCATAGCATCATCTCGTTTCTTTTTTAGGGGTGAATAACACTACTTTATTTCTGCCAACTGGTATTTTTGATTAAAGTAGATAAACCTAAACTCTTTTTCAAACACCTGTTCTACTGAGCCGTTATTTGAGGAAATCTTTGCCTTACAGCTATAACCGTCATCTGATGCATTTAATGAATTTACCTCTAAAATAGCGTACTCGGTTTTAGCGTCGGCTTTTGCTTCACCGTAGTAGTTAACGGTTTCAGTGCCTTCAAAGTCAGTGATTTCATAGTGCTTTGCGAAATCTGACATTACTAAATCAAAGGAAAAATAGTCCCAAAGTTTGATTTGGAATTTAGACCAAAATACCCATGAGGTGTTGTCAGTTTCATAGTTTCTTTCTATACTTGTTTTCGACTTGAAGCCTGCATAACTTAAAAATTCATTAGGGTCATATTCAACAACGCTTTTGTAATCATAATACTTTGAAATTAATTCAGTTGCTTTATTTATATCAAATGTTTGACTGGACCTCAACAAGTTTTGGGGTTTTGATTGTAGTGTGAATGAAGATACGTTGCTCGAAGAGGTGTCGGATGTGTTGTGCTGGTCAAATATAATATCGGTTGCAAAAACTGTACACATTAGTATTCCGGCAAGAACTAAAAACGATATCAATAGTGTAAATATTCTTTTTTTGTTTTTTTTCATAAGGTATTCCTCCTATATGAGTATTAATATCAAAAAACTAATACCACAAAAACGGCGAACGTGCTATCCAATCAAATGTTGTGCCGGGTTGAATGGTTCTTGTGCGCGCTATTATGCATTTTCCATTATAGTTGCATTCTAATACGGTTACAACGCCGCTTCCGTTTATGTTTTGTACCATCATAGCATGACCCTCGCTATATATTATATCTCCTTTTCGTACGTTACTTAAATAGCTTTGATCCTCGGACTTTAACCAATTTCCCGAATAATAACTATCATGATAAATATCATAGGATAATTTTTTTACGAAGCCGACACACTGTATTGATGTTTCGTATGAATTGCAACCGCATGAACCACTGTAAGCACAACTGCCATGGTGTGTACAAGCAGTGGAGGTATAACCGTCAGGATTATTAGATGAACTTCCGTGATTCCAATACTTTCCTGTAGGGAACTTTGTGGTTATCTGTGAAATGGTCGTATATGGGGTTGTAGATGCTGCGCCAATATGTTCTAAATACCACTGCTGATATGTATCTGTGGAACTGTAAGTCTTCACAAAAACATTTCCGTTTGAAGTTGGACTTGTTCCGGTAGAACCGCTTCCATTTCCGTAAGCGCATAAAGCTATATTATCATTGTACCGAGGAATAAATATGGTTGACATTGATGTGCTTCCTGCATAAATATCCCAGCTTTGCGCTATTTCATCTGTGGATGTCCAAAGCTGGACGTTTTGACCGTTTGCTAAACTGGAACTGCCACGATTTATATCAAGAACCCTGCCATAACCATTACCGCTACACATAGAGTACAAATAATACCCTTCGAGTATTCCCCAGGATAGTACCCATTTTTGTGCATTACTTGAAGTATCTAGTGGTTACTGTACAACGTTTGTGCCATTAGCGTCTGTTCCGTTGTATGCCGTTAGATAGAGTCCGGTAGCAACATTTCGAATCCTATACATTCCACCGTCATAAAGTATGTCTGTTGGAGTAGCTGCTTTCACCTTAAAAGTATTGCCTGCAGCAACTGTTAAACAAAGTGCGATGGTTAAAACTATAGATGTGATTTTTATTATCCTTTTCATAGTTGTACTTTTTCTCCTTTTTTAGAATATGATTTCTTTCTACTAAAAGCCACATCGGTTTCACCACCTCTATAAATATTTTATGCAAATTGCGCATAAGTTTTTAACTTTTCAATAACATTATGGCATAATTGCACATATTTTTCAAGCAGATTTTATAAAATAAAGCGATGCACAACATTTTTTTGTGAAATATTCCAATTAAAAAATAAAATTTATTATGAATAATTGTGCAAAATTACATAAAATAATTACAAAAAACATAATTAGCTAATTTGTGCATTAAAAAATCAATATAAATGAAGTGATATTTTTTGAATCCAATATTTTAATAAAAATAAAAAAGGCAGGCTTTTAAGCCTGCCTTAATTTTTACTGCTCAACAGCGTAAACGCAAACTCTCTTGCGATCACGGCCAACTCTCTCGAATTTGACCTTGCCGTCAATCTTAGCAAACAAGGTGTCATCCGATCCGATTCCGACGTTCTCGCCGGGATGGATGTGAGTTCCTCTCTGGCGAACGAGAATGTTTCCGGCGAGTACAAACTGGCCGTCAGCTCTCTTTACGCCAAGACGCTTGGACTCGGAATCACGACCGTTCTTGGTCGAACCAACTCCCTTTTTATGAGCGAAGAATTGAAGATTTAAGCGAATCATTGTTACACCTCCGTAACCGTAATTTTAATTGTGCCGCAGTATTGCTTCTCGATGTACTCAAGCTGAAGCTTAAGCGCATCTAAAAAGCTTTGGGCACTCTGATTTCTGTTTGCAAGGTTTAAAACAATCTCGTTGTCATCTACCTCGACTTCGGCGTCAGCATCCGTAAACTCTGTAATACCGTTCAAAACCGTCATAACTGCGGAAGTAACGGCACTGCAAACGATGTCCTCGCCGCACTCGGCGTAGCCAGCGTGTCCCTCAATAGAGAAGGAGGTAAAATAACCCTTGCTTTTAAAAAATTGTGCGTAAATCATAGGGATTTAAGCGTTGATAGCGTCGATCTGAACCTTTGTGTAAGGTTGTCTATGACCGAGCTTACGCTTGCTGTCCTTCTTGGGCTTGTAGGTGAAAACAGTGATCTTCTTCGCCTTGCCGTTCTTGAGGACCTTTGCGGTTACAGTTGCGCCTTTGACATAGGGAGCACCGATCTTGGTCTTGCCTTCGTTATTAACAACGATTACCTTGTCGAAAGTAACAACATCGTCAGTATTAGCATTGAGCTTCTCGATGAAAAGAACATCACCCTGCTCAACACGGTACTGCTTTCCGCCAGTTTCAATAATAGCGTACATTCTGGGCACCTGCCTCTGCTGTAATCTCGCTGTTTAAGGCGACGGAAAACCGTACTTCATTTGGGCATAATACGCCCTGCCTCAACCAAGCGGCTTTAATATGATAACACATACAAATTAAAATGTCAAGAAAAGATAACAAATTTTACGACAAATTTTTAAGTCGCTCAAAAAGCTCGACAATAGCAAATTTTGCCTTGTATTTTGGCTGAGTAACTGCGGAAATTTCGCTCTCTGTAAAGACGTCCTCAAGCTCTGCCGAGTCCTGCGAGGCGGGTATGCAGAGGGCGGGAAAGAGAACGCACCACCAGTTTTTGCCCTTTGCCGCTCCTATCTCAATTCTCAACGCCTTGTACTGCCCCGCAGGGAGCGTAAATTCCTCGTATTCCCTTGTTTCAAAAAACATATCGCATAGGTAGACCTTAACGCTGTAGTTGTAGCCGTTTGCAAATATTTCTTCTTCGGCGGTGGCCTTTATCTCGTCAAGGCTTGCTTCGGCGCTCGCTACCGCATCCTCAAGGCTCAGTGAGCCTTCAAAAAGGGTGGGCGATTTTTCTAAAATGGCATCTCGCACCTTAAGCTTTAGTTCTTGGTCGGCTTCTGAGTCCGAGTTTGCAAGAATGTGCAGGCGCAAAACATCGTTTCTGATGCTGTGGCAGTCTGATGCAAAGGCTGTTACGCTTGTGATTATTATTGATAATATAAGTCCTGCAATTGCTTTACCTCTCTCAC
>CAZDSQ010000004.1:19847-36739 GCA_964508295.1 uncultured Oscillospiraceae bacterium
ACTGCAAATTCTGTCCGTTTCATTTTAAAATTCCTTTCTGTTTTGAGTCTTGATAAAATAATAGGAAGTTTTTGGAAAAATATTCATTTTAGATAAATTATTTTAATTTTTGTTTGACTGACAAGATTAAATGGGATATAATTAGCTTAGGCTAACTTTATGAAAGGAAATAGATAAATGCAAGAATTTAACGTTAGCGGAATGAGTTGCGCTGCCTGCAGCGCAAGGGTTGAAAAAGCGGTGTCTGCGCTCGAGGGCGTAGATAGTTGTGCTGTCAATCTGCTTACCAATTCGATGACCGTTGAGGGCACTGCCTCAGTAGAAAATATAATATCTGCCGTAAATGCTACAGGCTACGGTGCAAAGGAAAAAGGCACAAAAAACGGTTCTGCCGAGAGAAAAAAAGCTGATAACAAAAAAGACTTTACACTTGTTTACCGCCTTGTTTTCTCGATCTTTTTCCTGCTCCTGCTTATGTATCTGTCGATGGGACATTCAATGTGGGGATTTCCTCTGCCGAGCTTTTTGAGCGAGAATGCGCTCTCTCAAGGTATGGTGCAAATGCTGCTTGCGGCGGCCGTTATGGTTATAAATCAGAGGTTTTTCATTAGCGGCTTTAAGGGTATAATCCACAAATCGCCTAATATGGACACGCTTGTGGCTCTAGGTTCGGGCGCCGCTTTTGTTTACAGCACGGCAGTTCTGTTTTCTATGACGGCGGGCGGTGATGCGCATAAGCTTCACGACCTGTATTTTGAGTCTGCGGCTATGATTTTAACGCTCATTACCGTTGGAAAGCTTTTAGAGGCTTATTCTAAGGGCAAGACCACCGATGCGATAAAAGGCCTTTTGGAGCTTTCTCCAAAGACCGCAACCGTTGTCCGCGACGGAAAAGAGGTGGTGATACCTACTGACGAGCTTAGGAAAGATGATGTTTTTATTGTAAAGGCGGGAGGAAATATTCCTGCCGATGCAGTAATCATAGAGGGCGGCTGCAGCGTTGACGAGTCGGCGCTGACAGGAGAGAGCTTGCCAGTAGAAAAAGGCGTTGGCGACAGAGTTTCTGCCGCAACCGTCAACAAAACGGGATATATTAAATGCAGAGCCGAGAGAGTCGGCGAGGAAACCACCCTTTCGCAGATAATAAAAATGGTGGAGCAGGCATCAGCCTCAAAGGCGCCTATTGCCAAAATTGCCGATAAGGTTTCGGGCGTTTTTGTCCCTGTAGTGCTGATTATTGCGGTGGTAACAACGATTATTTGGCTGCTTCTTGATAAGGATATAGGCTATGCCTTGGCGCGAGGAATTTCGGTGCTTGTTATAAGCTGCCCCTGCGCTCTCGGCCTTGCAACGCCCGTTGCGATTATGGTTGCAAGCGGCGTCGGA
Organism: uncultured Oscillospiraceae bacterium; assembly: GCA_964508295.1. Lineage (GTDB taxonomy): Bacteria > Bacillota > Clostridia > Oscillospirales > Ruminococcaceae > SIG578. The sequence goes on from CAZDSQ010000004.1 coordinate 21,234, forward strand.
GCCAAAAATGCAGTTCTTTTCAAAACCGCCGCGTCGCTTGAAGCGGCGGGAAAAACCGACATAGTCGTTCTTGATAAAACGGGCACCATAACGCAGGGCAGACCTGATGTAACCGATATAATTGCGGCAGACGGCGTAAGCGAAACCGAGCTTTTGGCCGCTGCTTATGCACTTGAGAAAAAGAGCGAGCATCCTCTGGCAGATGCCGTTATAAGATATGCAGAGCAAAAGGATTGCCCGCTTAAAGATGTTGAAAATTTAGAGGTCGTGTCGGGCAGGGGACTTGCCGCTAACCTTGACGGCAAAAAGCTTGTCGGCGGAAACGCCGAGTATATAGGCGATATTCCCGAAAAGCTGCTAAAAAAGGGAAACGCTCTCTCCGCAGAGGGAAAAACGCCGCTCTATTTCAGCCTTGACGGCAAGATGCTTGGAATTATTGCAGTAGCAGATAAGATAAAAGAGGACAGCGCAGAGGCGATTAAAAGGCTCAAAGCGCTTGGCCTTAAGGTCGTAATGCTTACCGGCGATAACCAAAAAACCGCCAATGCTGTAGGCAAGGCGGCGGGCGTTGACGAGATTATCGCAGGCGTTCTCCCCGACGGAAAGGAAAGGGAGGTCTCCCGCTTTAAAGCGCAGGGTAAGGTAATAATGGTTGGCGACGGAATTAACGATGCCCCCGCACTCACCAGCGCCGATATAGGAATTGCAATCGGAGCGGGAGTTGATATTGCAATCGACTCTGCCGACATAGTGCTAATGAACAGCAGCCTTATGGACGTTGTAACTGCGATAAGGCTTAGCCGCAAGACCCTAACTAACATTCGTGAAAATCTTTTCTGGGCGTTTATTTATAACATAATCGGAATCCCGCTTGCCGCCGGCGCATTTATAGGCTTGCTCGGGTGGGAACTTAATCCAATGTTTGGAGCGGCGGCAATGAGTTTGTCCAGTTTCTGTGTTGTAACTAATGCGTTAAGACTTAACTTCTTTAAAGCAGAAAAATCAAACAAAAAGGAGAAAAAGAAAATGACAAAAACGATGAAAATTGAGGGTATGATGTGTCCTCACTGCTCGGGCAGAGTTAAGAGCGCGCTTGAGGCGCTTGACGACGTTGCGGGCGCAGAGGTCAGCCACGAGAGCGGCACCGCAGTTTTAACCTTAAACGCTGAGATTTCAGATGACGCCCTTAAAACTCTTATAGAGCAAAACGGCTATAAAGTAACCGAAATAAAATAAAAAGATCCCCTGCCGAGAGACAGGGGATCTTTGCTTTTAAAAGAAACTTGTTATGAAAATTTCAAGGCCAATAAAGATAAGTATTGCGCCGCCCAGAATTCCCGCTTTTCCTGCCAGCTTTGTTCCGGCTTTTTTGCCGATAACAATTCCCGCAAGGCAGATAAAGAAGGTTACAACTCCGATAAGCAGACAGGCAAGCAGAGCCTCTGTCAAATTATAGTCGGCGATGGTAAATCCGACCGAAAGAGCGTCAATCGAGGTTGCAATGCCCTGAACGATAAGCGCTCCAAAACCAAGAGACACTTTTTCCTCGCAGGACTCCTTGTTTTTGATGCCTTCAACGAGCATTTTGCCGCCTATGTAGACGAGCAGTATCAATGCTATGTAAGGAATGCATTTTTCAAAGGCTTTGAAATACTGTGCGATGGTGGTAACGCATATCCACCCAATCAGCGGCATAGCAAACTGAAAAGCGGAAAAAACACCCGCAACGCCGCAGATTTTTGCCTTTTTCATACACGGCTCGTTAAGCCCGTTTGCCAGCGAAACCGAAAAGGCATCCATAGCAAGCCCGACACCGAGCAGTATGCTGTTAAAAAAGAAAGTAAACGAGAGCTCCATTATAATTCCTCCACATAATAAAAAAATCCAAGCACGGCATAACCATACTTGGCAATAAAAGACTGCATGTATGGCTATCCCTTAGCATACATGAGTCTCGCAAATTAAAACAAGCCAGGCCAAAGGGCCAGTATGTTGACTTGTTACGCAGGGTGCGCTTGCTACTCCCTCACAAAAAGGTATTATATCACAGTTTTTATTTTTGTCAATATATAATTGAAAGCCGACAAAGAGAATTTTTTCTCTTTGTCGGCTTTATCTTAACCCTCGGTCTTGATGTTTATCCAAAGCTCCTGAACATAGGTATTAATGTCAGAGGGCAGATGAATAAAGGACTCGCATTTGCTTAAATACTCGTCGTCGGGGTACATAATCTTGTTGTTCTTTGTTTCGTCGTCGAGAAGCTCAAATGCGGCGCTGTTTGGTGTGCAGTAGCCGGTAACTTCGCAGTTCGCAAGCGCGATCTCGGCTTCAAGCAGGAAGTTTATATACATTTCTGCATACGTTTTATTCTTGCTTCCTTTGGGGATGCAAACTGCATCAACAAAGCGGTTTGTTCCTTCCTCGGGGTATGCAAAGGCAAGATTTTCATTTTCTTCCATCATGACAAGGGCATCGCCTGCATAATAGGTTGCGATTGCGGCATCCTCGTTGATCATCTTGTCGTATATCTCGTCCATATAATAGCCCTGAACAACGTTTTTCTGCTCAGAAAGCTTGTCAGCAGCGGCTTTAATTTCGTCCTTGTCTGTGGTGTTCTGCGAGTAGCCGAGTAAAGTTTCTGCAACAGCAAAGGCGTCACGGCTGTTGTTAAACATAAGGATGTTGTCCTTGTATTTTTCGTCCCAAAGGATATTCCAGCTCTTGACTTCCTCTTTTACGATCTCTTTGTTGTAGATGATTCCTACAGTTCCCCAAGAATAAGGAACGGAATATTCGTTTGTCGGGTCGTAATCGGGGTTTTTAAAGCTGTCCATAACATTGGTTTCGAAAAGAGGAATATTTGAAAAATCAAGCTTTTCAACCAGACCCTCGTCTATAAGCCTTGCAACCATATAGTCAGAGGGGATAACTATATCGTATTCCGCGCCGCCGTTTTTAAGCTTGGCGTACATAGCCTCGTTTGAATCGTAGGTGCGGTATTTTATCTTAACATTGTATTTTTCCTCAAACATCTCGTTGATGTCGATGCTGTCGTTTGAACCTTCAGCCATATAAGGACCGCCCCAGTTGTAAATGATAAGTGTGGCGTCATATTTCTTGCCGCAACCTACCGAGCAAAAGAGGGAAACAATAACAAAAACAGAGAGAATAAGTGAAACTATTTTTTTCATTTTTCAAAACCTTTCATGTTAAATTTAGTGTTTCATCTCGGACTTCTCTTTCCTGATAGCCATGATGTTTGAAATAAGCAGAATAATCAAAACTGCAACAAACATCAGAGCAGAAAGCGCATTGAGCGAGGGCGGGACCTGCTTTCTGAGCATGCTGTAAATGGTAACAGGAAGGGTCTGAAAATCGCTTCCGCTTGTAAAGTAGCTTATGATAAAATCGTCAAGCGAAAGGGTTACTGCCATAAGAAAGCCCGAGAAGATGCCCGGCATAATTTCGGGGATGATAACCTTGAAAAATGCCTGCCTCGGCGTGCAGCCTAAGTCCAAAGCCGCTTCAAAGAGGTTGTTGTTTACCTGATAAAGCTTTGGCAGAACGTTTAGAATAACGTAGGGCAGATTGAAGGTTATGTGGGCGATAAGCACAGAGTAAAAGCCCTGCTGAATGCCGAAGATAGAGGAGAATGCAACAAAGAGAAGCATCATCGAGATACCGGTTACGACTTCGGGATTCATCATTGGCAGGTTTGTAACCCACATAACTGCGTTTCGGCTCTTTTTTCTCATGCTGTAAATGCCGATTGCCGCCATTGTTCCGATAAGGGTGGCGATAACCGACGAAACTAACGCGAGAATAAGGGTGTTGAAAAGCGAGGTCATAATAAGCTCGTCTTCAAAAAGCTCAACGTACCACTTAAACGAAAAGCCCGAAAAATGCGATTTGCTCTTACTCTCGTTAAACGAGAAAACTATAAGAACAATGATGGGTGCGTAAAGGAACAGATAAACTAAACCAAGATAGATTTTTGAGAAGGCCTTTTTCATTATAGCATAACCTCCTCGTCGTCCTGATTCATAAATGCCATGCAGATAAGAATTATCAGCATAAGCACCAAGGAGAGCATAGAGCCAACGTGGAAGTTAGGCTCGCCGCCCATAAAGTAGGTGTCGATAAGGTCGCCAATGAGCATATTTTTTGCTCCGCCGAGCTTTTGCGATATAACAAAGGTGGATGCGGCGGGAACAAAAACCATTGTAATTCCGTTTATAATTCCGGGAACGCTTAAGGGAAAGAGAACCCGCCTTAAAACGCTGGGGAAGCTGCAGCCTAAATCCTGCGCCGCCTCGATAAGAGAGTTGTCTATCTTAACCATAATGTTATAAAGCGGCAGGATCATAAAGGGCAGGAAGTTGTAAACCATACCGATAACAACTGCGCCCTCGGTGTTGATCATCTTAAGCGGCTCTGAGATAAGACCTATAGACTGCAGAAAATTGTTTATAATTCCGTTTCGCTCGAGAAGGGTCATCCAAGCGTAAGTGCGGAGAAGAAAGTTCATCCACATAGGGAGCATAATAAGCATAGTCAGGGTACGCTGGGTGAGCCACTTGCACCTTGATATTATATATGCCATAGGATAACCGATTATAAGGCAGATGACCGTTGCAATAAGCGCAAGCTTTAAGGAGCGGGCAAAAACGCCCCAGTATTTCCCGATCTGACCGACCCACATAAGCGTGAAAGCGCCGCTGTCGTCGGTAAACGCAAAGTAGAGAACAAAGCAGATGGGAATAACAATGAAAACAAGCGCCCATACAATGTGCGGAATGGCAAGCGCCTTATTTTTCACTGTCAGCCACCTCCTCATCAGTTAAGACGGGGGTGATTTCGATCTTGTCAAAATCGAATTTAATTCCAATGTCGGTTGCAACCTGCTCGTCAATCTGGGAGTGGATGAGCCACTGGCGCTGTGCCATCCAGACGATGAGCTCGTTGTGCTTGCCCTTGTAGACAAGCGACTCTAAGTATGCCTTTGAATCGGCAATGTCCTCAGAAACGACCTCGATGTCCTGAGGATAAATTGTAAGCTGCACACGGGTGCCTTCGGGAAGAGATAGATTTTCTCTTTCAAAGGAGAAGCCGCAGAACTCAACCGTGTTCTCGCCCGTAACCTCGCCGTAAACAATGTTCTTGTCGTCGGCAAAAAGGCGGTTCATAATGTGAATGTCGGCAGGGTCAACGCTAAGACCCACTCTGTCGCCGACCTCCTGCGATACTGTTGAGTGAACGATGTAGTGATATCCGTCGCAGTCGACAGAGATCTCGTAGTGAACGCCCTTAAAGACAACCGACTCAACAACTCCGGTCTTCATACCCATAATAGCGGGGGAGAGCTTGATATCCTCGGGGCGAATAACAACGTCAACGGGCTGCATGGGTGCAAAGCCCTTGTCAACGCAGGTAAAGTCGCAGCCTTGGAAACGGACAAGAAAGTCCTTTACCATAATGGCATCTATAATATTGCTTTCGCCGATAAAGTCCGCAACGAAAGCGTTTTTAGGTTCGTTGTAAATGTCCTGAGGTGTTCCAACCTGCTGAATAACACCGTCCTTCATAACAACAACGGTGTCGGACATTGTAAGAGCCTCTTCCTGATCGTGAGTAACGTAGATAAAGGTTATGTCAAGGCTCTGCTGAATTTTCTTAAGCTCAAGCTGCATTTCTTTTCTAAGCTTTAAGTCAAGTGCGCCGAGGGGCTCGTCAAGAAGCAGAACCTTGGGATAATTTACAAGTGCCCTTGCAATAGCAACCCTCTGCTGCTGGCCGCCCGAAAGCTGATTTACCTTGCGCTTGTCAAAACCCTTCAGGTTTACAAGCTCAAGCATTTTTGAAACGCGCTTTTTAATTTCATCATTCGGAATTTTTTTGACCTTCAAACCGAATGCAACATTCTCAAAAACGTTAAGATGGGGAAAAAGAGCGTACTTCTGGAAAACTGTGTTGATATTCCTCTTGTGCGGGGGAACAGAACTGCACTCTTTTCCGTCAAAATAAACCTCGCCGCTCTTGGCGTTCATAAAGCCGCCGATAATGCGCAGCGTTGTGGTTTTTCCACAGCCCGAGGGGCCGAGAAAGGTAACAAACTCTTTGTCACGGATGGACAGATTTATTCCGTCCAAAATTCTTTCGCCGTCGTATTCAAATACAACGTCTTTCAGTTCAATAATAGGGACACTTCCCATTTTGCATCCTCCCTTTGCGGTTTTTAACCGAGCGGACTTTCCCTCGGTCTTTCATTAGCTGTTTGCGCCAAAACTTTTCGGATAACGGCGCAATATCCTGCTAACCCATAGCTCTTTTGAAACCGCACCCCGCAAAAGGATTTTTATTTCACTCTTTTAAGGAAAAAAAGAGCAAACAACGGAACTTGAAAGCTATGGTGCACTTGTTTTTGCATATAGACACAAAATAACATTTTAAGTATAGTGAAAAAACGCAAAAAGGTCAATATCTTTTGCAAAAATTCTAAATAAAATTTTAAAAAATAAGACTAAAACGTATTTTTATTCAAAATTCTCCCAAATCCTCTAAAATCCTCAAAAATTCTCCGCCATACATATTAAAACCTTTGGCAAAATGTAGGGAACGACCTATGTGTCGTTCCGTCTGCGATGCTGTTTTGCGGCACGACACGCAGGTCGTGCCCTACGAATTAAAATATATGTATGCGGTTATACCGTAGGGTCGAACTGTGTTCGCCCGTTCCACATTGCATTTGTATGGCGGGCGATTCGTGAATCGCCCCTACAAAAAACACCAATGTGTATTGGGGCACCTAAAGCCTCCCTTGCCTAAAGGGAGGTGGATTCGCCGTAGGCGAAGACGGAGGGATTTTTATATAAACAAAATTCTTGCTAACGATACCAAATTATGCTATAATTATATTAAACCCAAAAACGAAATAAAATCAAATTAAATGGCGGTAGTTTTATACGAAAATTTTAATAGGGAGACATATTTTATGAATGAAGCTATAGATATTGTCATACTGTGCTCGCTAATTTTGATTGCAGTTTTATTTATTAGTATTTATTTTAAATTTTTCGGGTGGCTGGGAGATAAGTTAAGATCATTATTTTTATTAGCAAAAAAATACTTGTTTAAGAGCAATAAAAATTAACACGGAGAACTCCGAAACTCACAGAACTCATGGGGACGATTCTCTGTGTTCATAAAATCAATAGTCCAAACAACAAACCGCCCGGCTTTTCGCCGAGCGGTTTTGTGCTTTTGCGGTTATGATTTTTAAGGCTTTGAGATTTCGCACATTGCTTTTGCAACCTCGGTGTCGAAGCTGTTTTTGGAAATATCGCCGATGGATAGAATGCCGCATAAGCAGCCGTTTTCTGTAACGGGAACGCGCCGCACCTGCTGAGCCGCCATTGTCTTTGCCGCTTCCTCAATCTGCTGGTCGGGATTAGCGCAAACCGTGCTTTTGCTCATACAGTTTGAAACGGGAATATCGCAAACGTCCTTTGACTTGCAAACTCCGCGGGTAACAATATCTCTGTCGGTGATAACTCCGCAGAGTTTCCCGTCGCAGACAACGGGGAGAATACCGATGTCGTACTGCTGCATAAGCTCTGCGGCGTGCTGAAGTGTGTCGCTCTCTTTAACAGTAATCAGGTTTTTGCTCATAATATCTTTGACAAGCATAAAACGGGCCTCCTAAGTGGATTATTTGCCGTTATTATTGCCGCCTTTTTGCCCGATTATTCCAAGATTTCTAAGTAAAATTTCCTTTCCCTTGTAAGCGTAGGCTCGCCCACTGATGTCGCCTACGTTTTGCTCGCTTAAAACCGGCATCTGCGAGAGGTAAAATTCCTCAATGTAGGTGTCCTCGGCGCTGTTATTCATAGGGCAGTAAATCGAACAGTTGTCGCACCCCCACGCAAGCCCGTTTTCAGCAATTAAATCGGTCTGCTTTTCGGTAAGAACACCCTTTTTCTGCGTGATGTGCGAAAGACAGTTTTCCTTTTCCAAGAGATAGACCTGCCCGTCAGAGATTTTGAGCGCACCGCCTGCACAGGCCTCAAGACAAGCGCCGCAACCCAAACAAAAGCCGAGCGGGGAAGAATATGAGGGTAGCTCTAAGTCGGTAACTATCTCGCCGATAAAGCAAAACGAGCCGTATTTTCTGTGTATGATAAGCGAGTTTTTCCCAAGGTAACCAAGTCCGCTTAGGTATGCCGCCTGCGTCTCGTGAATAGGGGAGTTGTCGCAAAACGAAACAAACGTATTTTTCGGGAAAGCCTCTGAAAGCTCTGAACAGACTGCCGAGAGCTTGCTTTGAATAATTGTATGGTAATCTAAGCCTATGCAGTAAAGCGAAAGGTTGCGCTCGCGCGGAGCGGGAGTTTTGTATGGGAACAAAAACGTTATAACGCTTTTGGCATTTTTCGGAATTAAACAGGCATTTCTCGTCTTTAAAGGCTCGGGGAGAGCGCTGAAACGGCAGAAACCGTATATGTTTAAGCTGTGTTTTTCAAAAATTTTGTTGATTTTGCCTTTCATAACACCTTTCCCTTCGATTTTTTCTATAAAATAAGTATATATTATTTAAAAGCTTCTTGCAACTAAAAAAAATATGTGTTAAAATATAATTAAATATAATTACTTTAAGTTTTTCAATATTTAGGGGGCTTTTATATGAAAATGGTTATCGCAGTTGTCAATAGTGATGACAGCAATGCCGTAATGCGCGCACTTACTAAAAACGGTTATTCTGCAACAAAGCTTGCAACGACCGGCGGATTTCTTATGATGGGCAACACCACCTTCCTCATCGGTATTGACGAGGATAAGGTTGACGATGTTATTTCGCTCATCTCTTCCCACAGTAAGAAGAGAAAGCAGGTTATGCCCGCCGCTACAAGCTACGGTGTAGGTATGTATGATCCCCTGCCCATAGAGGTTACTGTCGGAGGCGCTTCCATCTTTGTTATGGATATCGAGCGCTTTGAAAAGGTTTAATCGGTAAAATGGCTGAGCCACAGCTTATCGGTAAAGAGGGAGCAATAGAGTCTGTTTCTGCTGCTGTAAAAAGCGGCAGGCTTTCTCACGCTCTTGTTATTACAGGCGCAAAGGGTATAGGTAAATCGACCTTTGCCGATCATCTTTGTAAAATGCTTTTTTGCGAAAACGGGTCAGAGCCTTGCGGCGCCTGTCCCGCCTGCCTGAAAATATCTAAAAATATCCACCCCGATGTTTTTAAAATTTATCCCGCAGGCAAGTCTGAAACCATAGGCGTTAAGGAAATTGCGCCTTTAAAAACCAATCTTTTTGTAAAGCCTAACGATGCGGATAAAAAGATTTTTATAATCTATAATGCCGAGCGTATGAACCGCTTTGCCCAAAACTCAATTCTTAAAATGATTGAGGAGCCGCCCGAGGATAGCTTTTTTATCTTAACCTGCCAAAACAGTCAGGCGCTTCTTCCCACCGTTCGCTCGAGGGTTACCGAGATTTCGCTTGCCCCCGCCGAGAAGGACGAGGTAGAGAAAGAGGTGTTAAAAAGATTTCCCGAAATTTCTAAGGAAAAGGCAGAGCGCGCCGCGCTCTTAGCATCAGGAAATATCGGCGTTGCCCTTGAAATTGCAGAGGGCAAAGAGCTTTCTGAGCTTTACGAGGCTATAGAGCGCATTGCAAAGGCAATCTGCGATAAGGATAGAGCCTTGCTTTGCTTGGAGCTTGGAAAATTCTCAAAGAAAAAAGATGCAGCATTAAGGCTCGCAGAGCTTATGATGCTTGTTTTCAGAGATGTTTGTGCCGCCCTTGCAGGCGCAAAAGAACGCCTCAGCGGCTGCGACGAGGCGGTTAAATGCTTGTCAAAGTACCTTTCGGTGCGCGCCGCGCTCGAGGGTGTGGACGAGTGTCAGAAATTTATTTCTGCAGTAAATGGAAATGCAAATCTCGCGCTGGCGCTGACTTCGCTCGAAATTCGTCTGGGCGAAATAGCGCGGCGTTAAATAATAGATAGGAAGGTTTTTGCTTTTATGACTACGGTAATCGGCATCCGTTTTAAAGACGGAGGCAAGGTGTACTACTTTGACCCCAAGGATTTTGTACCACAGCTTAATCAATATGTTATCGTTGAGACTGCACGCGGTTTAGAGTGCGGAACTGTTGCAATGGAAAAGGGCGAGGTTGAGGATAGCGCGGTCGTATCTCCTTTAAAGCAGGTCGTAAGGCTTGCAACAGAAAAGGATATTGCCCAGCTTGAGAAAAACCGCCAAAAAGAAAAAGAGGCATTTGATATCTGCTCGGAGAAGATCTTGGCACATAACCTTGAAATGAAGCTTGTCGATGTCGAGGTTGCCTTCGATAACAGTAAGATACTCTTTTACTTTACTGCCGACGGCAGAATTGATTTCAGAGAGCTTGTAAAGGACCTTGCTTCTGTTTTCAGAACGAGAATCGAGCTTCGCCAGATAGGCGTGCGCGACGAGTCTAAGATGCTCGGCGGCCTCGGCGTTTGCGGCAGACCCTTCTGTTGCTCCTCGTTCCTTTCGGATTTTCAGCCGGTTTCAATTAAAATGGCAAAGGATCAGGGTCTTTCGCTAAACCTTGCTAAGATTTCGGGCACCTGCGGCAGACTTATGTGTTGCCTTAAATACGAGCAGTCGGTTTACGATGAGCTTTTAAAGATCACCCCCAGAGTCGGCAGCTACGTTTCAACCCGTGACGGTAAGGGAACTGTCTGCGACGTAAACGTGCTTAAGGGTGAGCTTAGAGTCCGCCTTGACTCTAACGATGAACATACAACTATTGTAAATGCAAACCGCGATGATGTCCGCCTTATCCGCTCTCCCAAGCCTAAAAAGGAAGACGGAGAGGAAGAGCTTAACATTAAAGAGAATGATTAACATAAAAAATGTGTTGATTTTTGCATTTTGGTGTGATAGAATATAAGCACAAAAGCAATTATGCTTTGAGGAGGTGTATATATTATGGCATACAAAATTACTGATGAGTGCCTCGGCTGCGGCTCTTGCGCAGGTGAGTGCCCCGTAGAAGCAATCTCTGAGGGTGAGGCAAAATACGTTATCGATCAGGATACCTGCATCGAGTGCGGCGCTTGCGTTGCAACCTGCCCCGTTTCTGCTATCGTTGAGGACTAACAGAAAAATACTTAAAAAACGGGCTCCTGCTTTGCGGCAGGAGCCCGTTTGCTTTGTAAATCAATTCTCTTGAAAAATGAATAAGTGTATGATACAATAAATTATATATTTGATTTTTAAAAGGTGAAAAGATGAAAAGGCTCATTTTGGCATCGGCGTCGCCGAGAAGAAAAGAAATATTTGAGCAGTTGGGGCTGTCTTTTGAGATAAAGCCCTCATCAAAAGAACCGCCAATGAGTGACGGCGAGGATGTAAAAGAGGCAGTTTTAAATTCGGCACGCACAAAGGCAGAGGATATTTTTGGAAGCAATCCCGATGCCGTTGTAGTCGGCGCAGATACCGTTGTTGTGCTTGACAATAAGGCTCTCGGTAAACCCAAGGACGAGCAGGATGCTAAAAATATGCTGAGAACTCTGTCAGGCAGAACTCACGAGGTGCTGACGGGAGTTTTCGTCTGCTCAAAGGACACTAAAAAAGGCTTTGTTACCTCAACAAAGGTCGAGTTTTATGAGCTTTCTGATGAGGAAATAGATTGGTATGTTAAAACGGGCGAGCCTATGGATAAAGCGGGCTCTTACGGCATTCAGCGCAAGGGCGTTCGCTTTGTAAAAGGCATCGTCGGGGATTACTTTAACGTTGTCGGTTTTCCTGCTGCCGAGTTTATTAGGACCTTTTCTGAGGAACTGAAAAATGACTAAATTTATCTTAAATGAGTTTACCTCGCCGAGCTTTAATCTTGCCCTCGAGGAATACCTTTTAAACAACTTTACAGAGAGCGAAATTATAATGCTTTGGCGGAATGAGCCTTCTGTTATAATCGGCAAAAATCAGAACGCCTACGCTGAGATTGACGCTGAGTATATAAAGCAAAACAATATTACAGTTGTTAGAAGGCTTACGGGCGGCGGCGCGGTTTTTCACGACCTTGGCAATATAAACTACACCTTGATTTCTGACTATTACAGCGAGAGCTTTGGCGATTTCAGCCGCCTTGCCACACCCATTTGCGAGTTTTTGTCGCAGTTTGGGGTGTCCGCAACACTCTCAGGACGAAATGATATTACAGTAAACGGGTTAAAAATCTCGGGCACGGCGCAGACTGTAAAAAACGGCAGAAACCTTGCGCACGGTACTCTGCTTTATGATGCCGATATATCGGCGCTTTCAAAGGCTCTGCGCCCCAACATTAAGAAACTTGAGGATAAAGCGGTGCGCTCTGTTAAAAGTAGGGTAACCAATATAAAAAAGCTTTGCCAAATTAAGCTATCAGCCGAGCATTTTATGAAAGCCCTTGCCGACTACTTTTTGAAAAGTAAAGACTGCGAACTTTATCCCCTGTCTGATACCGATATTGAGGCAATAAAAAAGATAGAACAAGAGAAATACAGTAAATGGGAGTGGAACTTTGGTTTTTCGCCCGATTTCTCGCTCAAAACCGAGGAAAAGTACCCCTTTGGTATAGTCGAATGTCACCTAAATACCCACGATGGCAGAATTTGTGACATTCGCTTTTTTGGCGACTTCTTCGGCAATAAAAGCATAGAGGCTCTTGAAGCAGAGCTAAAAAATGTGAGGTTTGAAAGAGAAGAAATTTTGGCTCGCCTTAAAAGTATAGCCGTTTCGGATTATATAGGCGGAATAAACGAAAATGAGCTTGCTGACCTTGTTTTGTCAGCAGATAACTAATTTTAGTGGTATAAATAATAGATTACTGTAAATAAAAGCAGCATCTGAAGCCTTATAAGGAGTCAGATGCTGTTATTTTTCAAACTTTATTATATCGCTGACTTCGCAATCAAGGGTGTAACATAGAGCGTCAAGGGTTTTAGTGTTTATTGCCTCCCCCTTTTTTATGCGATACAGGGTATTCGCTGAAAAACCCTGTTTAAAAATCAGATAATATTCAGTAATGTTTTTCTTAAAAAGTGTATCATAAAATGGCTTGTAACTAATCATTTTTAACCTCCGATATAATTCTAACACAATAAAGCCCTTGACTACACTTAAAATATTGAGTATAATTAATATGTGAGGTAATTTGAAGAGTTTACAGACATTTAATTCATAAAAGAGTTAAAGAGCTGCTGCAGAGTGCAGCGGCTCTTTTTAATAATAGGTGGATTTTAGGGGAGTGCTAAAATGCGTGAGGTTTATATAAAGCTTGCAGAGCTGATTGTCTGTATTCGCAGTAGATATCCTTTTATTGAAAGGTTTTGCGCTGATTACTTAACTGAGCCTTCCGAGCGGGTTGATATAACCGCTGAGGTTACCGATTTGGAAATCTCAGATGAAATTTCGGCGGCAGAGGTCAAAATGCGCGTTGAGTATGCCGAGTGCCTGTGTATTTACCGGAACATTGCTGAAAAACTTCCGATTTTTGATAGGTTTGTAATGCACGGTGCCGCTGTAAAGCACGGCGAGAGAGCCTATGTTTTCACCGCCCCGAGCGGAACGGGAAAAACAACGCATCTAAGGCTGTGGCAAAAGTATTTGGGCGATAGCGTATGCGTTATCAACGGCGATAAGCCGATTTTGAAAATTGAAAACGATGAGGTTACCGCCTATGGAACGGCTTGGGCCGGAAAGGAAAGGCTGGGCAGCAATACAAACGCTCGTCTAAAGGCAATCTGCATTTTAAAAAGAGGAAAAGAGAACAAAATATATAAGGTTGATCCAAAGGAGTATTTTGCGGTTCTTTTAAATCAGATCTATCTACCTGAAAACGAAAAGGCTGCAAAGAAAAATCTTGAGCTTTTCTCAAGGCTTGTAAGTCTTGTTCCTGTGTATGTTCTGGAATGTGATATGTCGGAGAACGCCGTTAAAACCTCGTTTGAGGCGCTGACGGGGCAGAAATATCAAAAAAGAGGTAACGATGATGAAAATTAAAAAAGGCTTTGTAATGCAAAAAATAGGGGATACAACAGTCGTTGTCAGCACGGGCGAGCTCAGCCGCGAGTTTCACGGAATGATTGAGCTTAATCAGACCGCCGCTGATATATGGAGCTACTTTGCTGACGGATTGAGTCAGGATGAGGCTGCAAAAAAGCTTTCTGAGGGGTACGGAATTTCTTTAGAAAAGGCGCAGACGGATATTGCGAAAATAGTAAACAAAATGCGTCAGGCGGGAGTTTTTGAAGATGAATGAGCAGCTTTCTGCCGAGCAGGTTTTAAAGGATAAAGGCTTTTTCGTGACCACCACAAGCGGCGTTAGTATGCTGCCGCTTTTTAGCGATCGCCGTGATAGAGTTGTCATAAGGCCTGCCACCGACAGACTAAAAAAATACGATGTTCCGCTTTACCGCAGGGGCGAAAGCCTTGTGCTTCACCGCGTTATTAAGGTAAGGGAAAAGGACTACATAATCCGCGGCGATAACTGCATTGAACGCGAAATTGTCAAAGACGAGCAGATCGTGGGTGTTCTGTCAGAATTTTACCGTAAGGCTAAGCATTACAGCGTAAGCGATTTTTCCTACCGCCTTTATTCAAGACTTTGGGTGTTCATAAGCCCTATTCGTATTTTGCTTATAAAAACAAGGTCGTTTTTCAGCATAATTTACCATAAAATAGTAAAATAAAAAGGCCTCAAGGGTTCCCTTGAGGCCTTTCTGCATATCTTATAATTTTTCGATAATAGCTTCGATTTGGCTTGTAAGTTCTTCAACGCTTCCATTATTGAAAGCAAAATAGTCGGCGATTGAAATAGGGCCGCCTTTTTCAAGCTTTTCTATCTCAGCCCAGTCGCGACTTTCAGCCTCGGCATTGGTAAGCGGGCGAACAACTCTTGTTGTAAGCCTTTCGTAACGGATAGCTCTGTCAGCAACGATTGCAATAACCTTTATGTCCTCGCCAAAATGCTCTTTTAAGCATTTGTATTCCGACCAGGAATAAAGTCCGTCGAGAATTGCGTTGCCGTTTTTTGCCGCCTCTTCAATAGAAGGTAGCAGTATTTTAGCAAAAGCAGCAGGTCCGTGCTCTCTGCGAAGCTCCTCGCGAATAGCTCTTTCGTTTTTCTCGTTTTTTTTAAGGCCTCTTTTTGCAAGCTCGTCCATAGTAACTCCGCCGAAATAAATTCGGTTCCAACCCTTTTTAACGAACATATCGCAAACAACGCTTTTTCCGCAGCCGCACATTCCAACAAGCGCAACTATTTTATTCTTAGCCATACCTTTTCTCCTTTTAAAGAGTTTTAGATTGGAACTAAAGAGCAACTACGCGGTCGGCAAGGCTCTCTATGTCCTCGCTGTCGTGCGTGACCATAATTACAAGGTGATCTCTTGCAAAATCGCCAACCAGTGAGGAAAGCTTTTTGCGGTTTTCCTCGTCTTTCTGTTTCGCCGCCTCTCTCGCGGCTTCCCT
>CAZDSQ010000004.1:36749-42897 GCA_964508295.1 uncultured Oscillospiraceae bacterium
CGGTTTTCCTCGTCAAGCCCCGTAAAGGCCTCGTCAAGCAGCAGAATATCCGGCTCCGTCGAGATTGCCCTTGCAAAAGCAACGCGCCTTTTCATTCCTCCGCTCAAAGCGGAAATTTGCTCATTTTCGTTTCCTTTAAGGCTGACAAGCTCTAAAAGCTCAAACGCCCTTGCCTTTCTCTCGGCGCTTTTCTTAGGGATAACACAAGCAATGTTTTCCCATGCCGAAAGCCAGGGAAGAAGCCTGTCCTCCTGAAACATAAAGGAAACAGTTCCACTTAATAGTATATCACCATTGTCGGATTTTTCAAGTCCCGAAATAATTCGCAGCAGGGTGGTCTTTCCACAGCCCGAGGCTCCGCTTATGCAAACGACGCCTTTTTCGCCGAAATCATAAGAAAAATTCTCTAAAACCTTTTTGTCGCCAAAGGATTTTGAAATATTAGTGAGCTTAAGCATTTTTGCCACCGCCTCTCAAAATCTTTTGCGAAAGCTTTTTAAGCAACCACATAAACACCTTTTCCATTATAATGCTTAAAACGATTATAACTACGGTCAGGGCAAAAAGATCAACGGTTTCGATATAAATTTTTGCGTTGTATATCTCAAGTCCCAGGGTGCTGTCGGGCAGCGCTATAACCTCGGCGGCAATTCCCGCCTTCCAGGCAAAGCCAAGCCCAACGCTGCAGGCCGCCACAAAATAGGGCATAAGCGAGGGAATATATATAAGCCGCACCTTTTTGATAAAAGAAAACTTGTAAATCTTTGCCATTTCAAGCAGGTTTTTGTCCATATTCTCAAAGCCTTCGGAAAGGTTAGAGTAAACAAGGGGAACAACCATAAGAAATGCAATGAACGACACGACCCCGCTCTTAAGCCAGAACAGAGCAAGCACTATAAATGAGGCAACGGGAGTTGCCTTTATAATCTTTAAAATCGGAGAAAACAACAGGTTTATAAATTTAAACCGAGCAGTCAGAGCCGCAAGAGGAATGGAAATCAGAAGCGCAAGCACAAATCCAAGCAAAATGTGTAAAATCGAGTTTGCGCAGTTTTTCCAAAACTCTGCGGTTGCGGCAAGCTCAAAGACCCGCCTAAATGTGTCAAACGGGGAAGCGAAAATAATGTCACTTCCGATTATTAAGTAAACAATCTGCCAGACAAAGAGCCAGAATAGTAAAACTAAAATGAGCCGTGCAGGTTTTGGAAGTTTGTTTACGAGCTTATTTAGCATAGTAGAAGTCATCGCCGGGAACAGCGCCGCCGATAGATGTAGGGTCAGCGGTGTAGAGAACATTTAAGTATTTGGAAACGCTCTCCTTCATCTTTGCACCTTCCATATAAACTATGTTGCAGTAGGGAAGAGCCTTGGAAACAACTGCGGCTTCCATAATGCCGAAGTCTGCTGCAAGCTGTGCGGTCTCGTCAAGCTCCTCGTTAGCGTTGTAGGTCGATGCTGAATACTCGTTCAAGAAAGCGTCAACAGCGGCTTTGTTTTCACTTAAGAAATCATTTCTTACGATAAGGCAACCCATAACAAGTTCGCTGCCCTCACCGATCTTGGCCCATTCTTCTGAAAGGTCGAGAGCAATCTCAACATCAGGGTTCTTTGTTGTGACTTGGGTTACAAAAGGCTGGGGAAGCATAGCAATCTTTGCATCGCCAGAGATAACGAGAGCGGCAAGCTCAGAGTGCTCACCCTTGTACTCAACAGTAACATCCTCGCCGACTTTAAGTCCGTTCTTCTCTAAAATGTAGTTTAGTGCATATTCGGGGGTTGAGCCCTTGCCTGTTGCGTAGATGGTCTTGCCCTTAAGGTCAGCAACAGAGGAGATATCTTCGCCGTTCGTTAAGATTGAAAGAACACCGAGTGTATTGACTGCAATAATGCTTACGTTCTTTTCGGTTTTCTTGTAAAGTGTTGCGGCAAGGTTTGTGGGAACAGCCGCAATGTCAATAGACTTGTTTACAATGTTGGGAACAAGCTGGTCAGCAGCCGAAAATGTCTCAAAGGTGTAATCGTTGGCGGCGATGTTGTTCTTGTTGTCATCCATAAGCTTGAGCATACCTAGAGCGGTAGGCCCCTTAAGAACAGCAACGTTGATTTTAGTTTTGGGCTCCTGCGATGCAATAGCAGAGGAAGCGCCGCCCTTGTCCTGTGTGCAACCTGCGATGCAGAGTGAAAGCATAGCTGCAGCTAAAATTAAAGAAATAGTTTTTAAAATTTTGTTTTTCATAAATTAGTCCTCCTAATATATTTCTTCGAGCCTATTATACAATGAAGAAATATAAAAGTATGTTGTAATTACAACAAAATTAAAAATTTATTCTTCCCTCCATGCCTTGCAGACGTTGACCCAAGCCTCAAAGCGCGAAAACTCCTCAAGCTCTGACAGAGAAAGCTCTATTGCGCTGTTGCTGCTGCCGCAGGCGGGGAAAACGGTCTCAAATCTTTTTAAAGACTCGTCGAGATAAACCTTAACACCGTCGTTTACGGCAAATGGACAGACTCCGCCGACAGCGTGCCCGATTTTTGCCTCAACCTCGTCAAAGGAGAGCATTTTAGCCTTTACTCCAAAGGTTTCCTTAAAAGAATGGTTGTCGATTTTGGCATCTCCCGCCGCTACGACCAAAATTGCGCCTTCACCAACTCCAAAGGAAAGACTTTTTGCAATTCTTTTGCCCTCGCAACCTAGAGCCTGTGCCGCTAACTCAACAGTCGCGCTCGACTCAGAAAGCTCAATAATTCTGCCGTCGGCATTAAAACTTTTTAAATATTTCCTAACCTTTGAAATAGACATAAAATGCACCCTTTCGGTTTTATTCTTTTATTTTTTTACGGAAATAATTCGATTTCATAACAAATCTCAGGACTCTTTCGGCACTATCACGAACTCTCTCGCGGCTTAAGGTACCGTCCTCTATGGCTTTGCAGATAGCCTCGGGGTTGCCTTGGCTCATTTTAAGGTCGTGACCCGCCGCAGTTTCTTTAACGTGGTCGGAATCATTGAGCCAGTCGGTAACAAAAATGCCGTCGTATCCCCATTCAGCGCGGGGAACAAGGGTTATCATAGCGTAATTTTCGCAAACTTTTGTGTTGTTTAGGTGGTTGTAGGAGGTCATTATGGCGTGCGGATTTGCCTCTTTGATTACGATTTCAAAGCCTTTCAGATAAATTTCGCGCAATGCCCTTGCAGAAACGCGACTGTTCGATTTAAGCCGCTCGTACTCGCAGTTGTTGGCGGCGTAGTGCTTTGCCATTGAGGAAATTCCCTCGCCCTGCATACCAATAACAACGGCAGCGGCGAATTTACCGCTCAGCAGCGGGTCCTCGCTGTAATATTCAAAGTTTCTGCCGCAGCGAATGTCGCGGTGAATGTTAAGTCCGGGGCCTAAAATGCAGTCGACCTCGTGGCGTTTGGCTTCAAAAGCCATTGCGGCGCCCATTTCTTCTGCGAGAGCGGTGTTCCAGCTTGATGCTAAAAGTGTTCCGCTGGGGAATGATAGTGCCTTGGTCCTCAGTCTCAAACCTGCAGGTCCGTCGGCGGTTTGAACGGGATAAACTCCTCGGTCAAATAGGGGAGAGGTGGTTCCCGTTGTGCCCGTTTTGGTGCGGTTTGAAAAGTTGCCCGAAATCAAGAGGGCAAGCTCGCCGTCAGATAGCTGGTCTAAAAATGCGGGCATAAGCGAGGTGTCCTTGTAAACCTCGCAAAGCTGTATGCCTCTCTTTTCGCACTTTATTTCGGTTATTATATCAAAGCTCTCTGCACCAAATTCTGACTGATCAATTTCCTTTACTACAAGCGAACTGCCTTTTTTTGCGGCGGCGCCTTGGCTACTGCGCTGGAGAGTTATGTAATCAATGTCTGGGAAATCCCAACCCGCCGAGGCAAATTTAAGGTAACTTTCGCCTTGCGGCAGGGTAATTTTAATGGGAGCAGATAAAACAAAGTCAAATTCGCCCTTTTGGCAGGTAACGGATAAAGGAATATCCTCAACACTTTGTCCGACGTTTGAAACAAACACCGCCATAACGCTGTTAAGGTTTACAGCTTTACGGCTGTTGGAATATCTGAAACGAAGCTCGTAAACGCCCGCAACCTCGGTATCAAGCTTGTATGTAGCAAACTTGCCCGGTACGTTCATATTGTATAGGTATCCACCGCGGTTTTGCTGTTTGTCGCAAAAACTTTTTGCCCCGACCATAAAGGCGCACTCGTAAAATCTTTCGGCTTCAATAACGGTAATTCCGTCCTTCGAAACCTTTCCAAGATGTTCAAGCTTTTTGATTAAGAAGCTATTTATCGAAACGCCGTCGCAGACGGATCTTACAGTAAGGATTGTTTTTCCAATGGGGAATACAATGTCGGAAAGCAGAATTTCGCCGCCCTCGGAAACTAGTATTCCTGATAAATCGAACTTGCTTTGGCCTGAATACAGCTCAATAAGGCTTTCTGCGCTTTTTCCTGCAAATGCTTTGCCGAGAGCGATAGTTAGGTCGTATCCGCCCAAGGCGCTGAAAATAAGTCTGTATTCAGCACTCTCGCCCTTTTTAAGAGCGTCAATATTGCCGTCGCAGTGAGCAAAAAGCGAAGCGTCAATGTCCTGTGGCTCAATTCCTATGCGCACGCCTTCAAGAACGTCAACGGGTATGGTATCGAGCGTTTCTGTTTCGCCGCTTCCTAAAAGCCTTTGAGGCAGAGCGGTAGGGATGTTGCGGCATTTCTGGGCTACCTTTATCTCATCAAGAGTAAAGCCGCCAACGTAGGTTTCTCTTGCGTCTTTTACGCTGTTTCCTATATAAAGAGAGTATTCTCCCGCCTCTAAAACCCAGCAGTCCTTGTGGCAGGTTGCGCCCGTGTCATCAAAGCTTGCAAGCTTGTCCTTTGAAAGCGTGAAGCAAACCGTCTCGCTCTCGCCCGCGGCCAAAAGGCGCGTCTTTTTAAATGCGCAAAGATTCATTAGAGGTTTGTAAAGCTTTGCTCCTTTACACACCTCGGGCGCTCTGAAATAAAGCTGAACAGTTTCTTTTCCCGCCACCTTGCCCGTGTTTGTGACGTTTGCGGAAACAAAGATGCTTTCGCCCTCGTCTTTAAAGCAGAAATTGTCTGTTTTAAATGTGGTGTAAGAAAGGCCGAAGCCAAAGGGAAAGCGCACCTTTTTGTCTGCGCCCTCAAAGGTTTCAAAATATCGGTAACCTACATAGATATCCTCAAAATAATCCTGCAGAGTGCCGCCGCGGTTTTGCCCGAAATGCTGACTGCTCGGATAATCAAAATAGTCAAAAGCAACCGTGCTTGTAAGTTTGCCCGAGGGGTTAACCTTTCCCGAAAGAACATCGGCAACGGCGGGAATTGCGCTGTTTGCAAGCATATTTACATATAAAACCGATTTAACGTTGTGTTTGTCTATAAAGGAAAAATCAATAATTCCCGTTGTGTTTAAAATAACGGTTACGTCAGAAAAAACGGCGGTAACGGACTTAAAAAGCTCCTCTTCCTCGTCGGAAAGGTAGAAGTCGCCCTTGGTAAGTAGGGTATCCTCGTTTTCGCCTGCCGATCTGCCTATAACGATGATTGCCTTGTTTGCGCCGCTCTCAAATGCGCCCTTGATGTTGCTTTGCTCAAGCGGCATTTCGGGGGTGGAGTGCATTCCGCTGCCCCAAACTCCGTAGTTGGGGATAGGGTTTTCACTCGACCACTTTTTGTATTTCTCGGCGAGAGGAGAATATATATTTATTTCAGAGCTTTCCAAAGCGGATATGAGGGTGAAGCTTTGCTCAGCGGTGATGCTGGCAGAGCCCGTTCCGCTCTTGATGGTGTCAACCTGCGTTCTGCCAAAAACCGCAACCTTGTCGGTTTTCAGGTAGGGGAGAACACCTCCGTCATTTTTTAAGAGAACAAAGCCTTCCTCGGAAACCCTGCGAACAAGGCTTCTGCGCTCGGCGGCCTCTGAAAGATAAGAATAGTCTTTTTTCATTTTGATTTCCCTTTCGTGAGAGTGGTTTAATCAAATGATAAGATTATATCTGCTTTTCTTCAAGAAAAAAACAATGCAGTTTCGGACAAAAAGTGCATAAATTATAAGTAAAATATACAATATCCCCGCCCAAAAGTCAAACCCACAAATACAGCTATAATTGTAGGGGC
>CAZDSQ010000005.1:0-42006 GCA_964508295.1 uncultured Oscillospiraceae bacterium
TCATAGCCTGCTTTGAAATCCCTCCACCAACGCTTTGCGTTGGTCCCCTTCTCGCTGCGGCTCGGGCACGCCGCGGCTCTGACAGTCCACAGGACTGTCATTCACTCCCGCGTCGCGCTTCGCTACCCTTTAGGCAAGGGAGGCGTTTTGAGAGCTGGCATTTTGGTAAAATGTTGAAACCTTATTTATACTGTGGTATAATTTTAGCAAGAGGTGATTCAATGAATATTCTGTTTGTTGGAGATGTCGTATCGGATGTCGGAAGAAAAATGCTTAAACGGCATCTGCCGCGTCTTAAAAAGGAATATAATGTCGATCTGTGTATCGTAAACGGGGAAAACTCCGCTAACGGAAACGGAATGTTGCCCGCGTCGGCTGATGAGCTTTTTGCATGCGGTGCCGATGTTATAACCGGCGGAAATCACACCTTCCGCCGCCACGAGATTTTAAATTACTTGGAAGAAAATGAGTATGCGCTCCGCCCCTATAACTGCCTAAATCGTGATGCGGCAGGTAGGGGATACGTGATTTACGATATGGGCAGAACGCAGGTCTGTGTTGTAAACCTTATAGGAAACGCTTATATTGACGGATATGCAAATGCTTTTTACGCTATAGATGACCTTCTTAAAGAAATAAACTGCAAAAATATAATAATTGATTTTCACGCCGAGGCAACAGGCGAAAAAGCCGCTCTCGCCCATTATCTTGACGGTAGGGTAACCGCCGTTATCGGCACCCATACCCACGTCAGAACCGCCGATGCCACCATTTTCCCCAAAGGACTCGGCTTTATAACCGATGCGGGAATGACTGGACCTAAGTGCTCTGTTCTCGGCATCAGGCCCGACTGCGCCATAGCGCGTATGAAAAACAGCACTCCCGTAAGGTTTTACGCCGCAGAGGGCGAGTGCAAAATGGACTGTGTTTTTCTTAAAATAGACGAGAAAAACGGTAAAACCCTCGAAATAAGATCCTTTGAAATAGCAGATGTTGCAGAAAACAGGTAAATTTGTTGCATTTTTGTTGACACCTTGAGAGCAAAAATGATAAAATTTAAGTTACTAACCAGTTAAAAGTGGGTGAATTTATGATAAGCAGTATGACGGGGTACGGTAAGCACACCGAAATACTAAACGGTAGAGAGATAACCGTTGAAATAAAATCGGTAAACCACCGTTTTTTTGAGTTTTCATCAAGGATTCCGAGGGCCTACGGCTTCTTGGAGGAGAAAATTAAATCCTACGTTCAGTCAAGGGTTGCAAGAGGAAAAACAGAGGTCGGAGTTTCGATTATAAGCGTTGAAACCGCCGATACAAAAATTGCAGTAAACGAGCCCGTTGCAAAGGGATATATCGACGCACTCAGAGAGCTCTGCGAGCCTCTCTCAGTTACCGACGATATTCGCCTTTCAACCGTTGCAAGATTTCCCGACGTTTTCACAGTAACCCGCGGAGATACCGACGAGGATGAGCTCTGGAACGACGTTAAGTCGGTAGCCGAAAAGGCTGTCGATGCATTTGTAGAAATGCGTATGCGTGAGGGCGAAAACCTTAAAGTAGACCTGCTCTCCCGCCTTGTAAACATCGAACAGCTTGTAGGCGAAGTGGAAAAGCGCTCCCCCGAAAGAGTCCGCGAATACCGAGAGAGGCTTTACAAGAAAATAAGCGAGGTTTTGGAGTCTAAGTCGATAGACGAGAGCAGGATCATTACTGAGGTTGCGATCTTTGCGGACAAGGTAGCTGTTGACGAGGAAACTGTAAGACTCAGAAGCCATATAGCACAATTCAAAGAAATCCTTGAATATAATGAGCCGATAGGCAAAAAGCTTGATTTTCTCATTCAGGAGTTTAATAGAGAGGCCAACACCATAGGCTCAAAAAGTCAGGACGCTGAGGGCGCAAAATATGTTGTGGGTCTTAAATCTGAGATTGAGAAAATTCGCGAACAAATTCAGAATGTTCAGTAGCCCTATAGGGAGGTAACAAATATGAAACTTATCAATATAGGCTTTGGAAATATGGTTTCAGGGAGTAGGCTTATAGCAATCGTAAGCCCCGAGTCTGCGCCCATTAAGCGCATTATTCAGGAGGCTCGCGACAGATGTACCCTTATTGATGCCACCTACGGCAGACGAACAAGAGCAGTTATCATAACCGATAGCGAGCACGTTATTCTTTCGGCGCTCCAGCCCGAAACTATCGGAAACAGATTTGGCAGCAAAGATGACGGAGAAGATGAAGCCGATGGAGAATAAAGGTAAAGTTATAATTATTTCAGGCCCCTCGGGAGTCGGAAAGGGAACTGTTGTAAGGCGCCTTCTTGAAACAGATCAAAAGATTGCCGTTTCGGTTTCTGCAACAACAAGGCAGAAGCGAGAGGGTGAGGTGCACGGAGTTCATTATTTTTACATAACCCGTGAGGAGTTTGAGGATAATATTAAAAACGGCCGTATGCTCGAATATACTCAGTATAACGGCAATTATTACGGAACTCTTCAAAGTCACGTTCGCGAGCTTCAGGATAACGGCAAGACAGTTATCCTTGAGATCGAGGTCGACGGAGCTATGCAGGTAAAGAAAAAGCTTCCCGATGCCATAACAGTTTTTATGGTCGCCCCCTCTGAAGAAGAGGTTGAGCGCCGTCTGAGAGGCCGCAATACCGAGTGTGAAGAGGTTATTCAGAAAAGGCTTGCTATTGCAAAGGGTGAAATGGCTCACGCTAAAGAGTATGACTATGTTGTCTGTAATGACGATGTTGATAATGCGGCAAACCGCATTCTTGATATTTTAAAAGACTAATTTAAAGGAGTAAATAAATATGTTAAGACCTGCTATGAATGATATTCTTAAAGATGGACAGAGCTATTATTCTTTTGTAATAGCTGTTGCAAAGAGAGCAAGAGATATTGCCGAAACCGCTATGGACAGCGGCGTTCTTCTCGACGAAAAGCCTGTAGACCTTGCTGTTAACGAGTTTTATGACGGAAAGTATGAATTTGTAGAAACTGAGGAAAGCAAAGGCTAATATTTAAACCTAAATTTAAATGAGGAGGGCGGTTTTTTTGTCGGAACTTAAAATTGTTAAAGTTGCGGTAGAAAATACCGCTCTTTCGTTTGATGCGCTGTTTGATTATTCTGTTCCCGCCGAGCTTTGCGATGTAGCAAGGGTAGGGTGCAGGGTGCTTGCGCCGTTTGGCAGAGCGAATATAAAAAAAATCGGAATGATATTTGAGGTTGCCGACAGGGCAGAAACAGAGCGTCTTAAAAGCATAACTGCTGTTCTGGACGAGGAACCTGTTTTGTCGGAGGAACAGCTTAAGCTTGCTGTCTGGATGTCGCAGAACACATTTTGTCCGCTTTACGAAGCGGTCAAGGTCCAGCTTCCGTCTGGTATGCACCTGAGACTTACAGAGTGCTACGAAAAGACCGATGTAGGCGATTTATCTGGGCTTTCTGAGGAACAGCTCAGAGTCTATAGGGAAATTGCCGCAAGTAATAAGCCGATAGCGCAGAAAAAGCTCTTGGAGCGCTTTGGTTATCTTGACGATAACCTTTTAAAAAGCCTTATAAACGCGGGAGTTGTCCGTAAAATTGACACCGCTTCTAAAGGCATAGGGGATAAAACCATTAAAACCGCAAGGCTTTGTGAGGACTTTTCTGAGGAAGGCCTCACCGCAAAACAGCTCTCTGTTGTAAATGTCCTGCGCGACGTCGGGCAGGCCTCTGTTAAGGACGTCTGCTATTTTACGGGAGTTACCGCCGCAGTTTTAAACACCCTCTCTAAAAAGGGCGTAGTAGAGCTTTTTGACGAGGAAGTTATGCGCATTGAGCCAAGCGGTAAGAAAAAAGGCTCGTTTGACGAGCTTGAACTCTCTGAAACTCAGAAAGAAGCTTTTAGCGGCTTATTAGATTTATTAAATTCGGGCAAACCCGAGGCGGCTCTGCTTTACGGCGTTACAGGTAGCGGAAAAACTCAGGTTTTCCTGCATCTAATAAATGAAACGGTCAAAAAGGGCAGGCAGGCAATCGTTATGGTGCCTGAAATCTCGCTGACTCCACAGACGGTAAGGCTCTTTTACAGATATTTCGGCTCGTCTGTTGCGGTTTTGCACAGCGGCCTTTCAATAGGCGAGAGATATGACCAGTTTAAGAGAATCAAAAACGGAGAGGTAAGCGTTGTCGTTGGAACACGCTCGGCCGTTTTTGCGCCACTTTCAAATATAGGCATAATAGTTATGGACGAGGAGCAGGAGAATACCTATAAGTCCGAAAGCTCCCCGAGGTATCACGCCCGCGAGGTTGCAAAGTTCAGATGTGCCAAGAATAATGCGCTTTTGCTGCTTGCTTCTGCGACCCCGTCAGTAGATAGCTTTCACTACGCCGAAAGCGGAAGATACCACCTCTTTAAGCTAGGCGAGCGGTTTGGAAATGCCGTTTTGCCGCAGGTGACTGTTGTTGATATGAGTGATAGAGACCTGGCTCTGCGCGATACCGCTTTCAGCACCACACTTCTTGAAGAAATTGACAAAAACCTTAAAAATAAAGAACAGACGATACTTTTATATAACCGCCGCGGCTACCACACAATAGCCTCCTGCGGCGACTGTAAGCAGGTCGTGTCCTGCCCGAATTGCAGTATTGCCCTTACATACCATAAAAAGAACAACCGCCTTATGTGCCATTACTGCGGATACAGCACCGAGCTGGAAACCGAGTGCAAAAACTGCGGCAGTAAGCGAATGTTTTACCGCGGCCAAGGAACACAGAGGGTAGAGGATGAACTTTCCATTCTGTTCCCCGAGGCGAGAATTCTTAGAATGGA
The DNA here is from genome assembly GCA_964508295.1 of uncultured Oscillospiraceae bacterium. GTDB lineage: Bacteria > Bacillota > Clostridia > Oscillospirales > Ruminococcaceae > SIG578. The sequence continues at coordinate 4,825 of CAZDSQ010000005.1, forward strand.
TATGGACAACACAAGCGGTAAGGCCGCCCATCAGAAGCAGTTTGACGCCTTTGAAAAAGGCGAGTACGACATTCTGGTCGGCACTCAGATGGTGGCTAAGGGACTAAACTTTCCCCACGTTACCCTCGTCGGCGTTTTAAACGCCGACCAAACGCTCTATTCCAACGATTTTCGCGCCTACGAGCGAGCTTTCTCGCTTATAACTCAAGTAGTCGGCAGGAGCGGGCGAGGCGAGAGTGCGGGCAGAGCTGTTATACAGAGCGTGACCCCGCAAAACCCCGTAATTGCCCTTGCCGCCCAGCAGGACTATGAAGGCTTTTTTAACGAGGAGATAATAACGAGAAAGGCTATGCTTTATCCGCCGTTTTGCGACCTTTGCGTTGTCGGCTTTGTTTCCCCCTCACATAAAAATGCCGAGGCGGGCGCAAGAAGGTTTGTAGAGCTTATAAAAGAGTCAAATTTAGAGGAGCAGGGAGTTCCTATAAGGGTGCTCGGCCCCTCGCCTATGAACGTTGTAAAGGTAGGCGGAAAATACCGCTACCGCCTTATTATAAAATGCAGAAACGACAAGACCTTCCGCGCCTTTATGCTAAGATGGCTCAAGGCCTTTCAGAATAACAGACTTAACCGCGATGTAACGGTTTATGCCGACCTAAACGATGTCGGAAATTTGTAGAATAGGAGAATAACCGTGGCTATAAGACAGATAGTAACTGATGAGGAATTTTTAAGAAAGAAATGTAAGCCTGTCGAGAAATTCGATGAGAAATTATGGGTGCTACTCGACGATATGGCTGAAACTATGTATAACACAAACGGTGTCGGACTTGCTGCAATTCAGGTTGGAGTTCTGCGCCGTGCCGTTGTAATTGATATTGAGGATGAGAACGGACTTATCGAGCTTGTAAACCCCGAAATTATAAAAACCTCTGGCGAGCAGGACGGGCAGGAGGGCTGCCTTTCCTTCCCGAGAAAATACGGAGACGTAAAGCGCCCCAATAAAGTGACTGTCAGAGCCTTCGATAGACACGGCAAGCAGTTTGAAATCACGGGGCAGGAGCTTCTTGCTCGCGCTCTCTGCCACGAAACCGACCACCTTGACGGCAAGGTGTTTATAGATCTTGCAAGAGATCTTCATATTGTAAAATAAAAACGGAGAAAAACAATGAATATAGTTTTTATGGGAACTCCCGATTTTGCCGCCGCATCGCTTAAAGCGCTCATTGACGCGGGATATAATATTTTGGCGGCATTTACCCAGCCCGATAAACCCGTAGGCAGAAAGAGAGTGCTTACTGCGCCGCCTGTAAAGGTGCTTGCAGAGGAGAATAACATTCCCGTTTATCAGCCTCAAACGCTGAAAGACGGCGTTGCAGAGGAAATTATAAGTAAGTTAAAGCCCGATGTTATAGCCGTTGTGGCTTACGGAAAAATAATCCCTGAGTCGATTTTGTGCTTAGCGCCACTCGGCTGCATAAATGTTCACGGCTCGCTGCTCCCTAAGCTTCGAGGTGCCGCTCCTATTCAGTGGTCGGTCATAAACGGAGAGAAGTATGCAGGCGTAACCACAATGTATATGGATAAAGGGCTTGATACAGGGGATATTATCTTAACAGAGAAAACTGAAATTCTGTCCCTTGAAACCTCGGGCGAGCTTTACGAGCGCCTTGCTCCTATGGGTGCACAGCTTCTTGTTAAAACTATCGAGCTTTTAAAAGAGGGAACTGCCCCAAGGCAAAAGCAGAATGATGCCGAGGCAACATATGCTCCAATGCTAAACAAAGAGCTTGCAGTAATCGACTTTTCTAAAACCAAAAAGGAAATATGCTCGCTTGTTTGCGGCCTTAACCCTTGGCCGATAGCCTTAACCTCTCTCGATGGCAAAAGGCTTAAGGTCTACCGTGCCGCACCCTCTGATAAAAAGGGCGAGATCGGTGCACTTTTAGATGAAAAGAAATTTATTGTCGGCTGTGCTGACGGCTCTGTCGAGCTTTTAGAGGTGCAGATCGAAGGCTCAAAGGTACAGAGCGGCGAGGAGTTTTTAAGAGGAAAAAGGCTTTCTCTTAATACAAGATTTAATTAGGAAGGAAATTTGTAATGCCGTTTTTTTATATGGATTATTGGTATCTTATACTTGTAGTCCCAACAATTATTATTGCCCTTATTGCACAAACCAAGGTTACCACAACCTTCAGAAAGTATAGTAAGCAGGCAAGTAGCATGGGTTTTACCGCCGCTGAGGTTACAAGAAGAATTTTGGATAGTAACGGCCTTTATAACGTTTCAGTTGAGAGGGTCAGCGGCAATCTTACCGACCATTACGACCCGAGAACAAACGTTATCCGTTTGTCTGATTCGGTGTACTCGAGTAATTCGGTTGCCGCAATCGGAGTTGCCGCTCACGAGGCGGGTCACGCTGTTCAGCACGCCGAGAAATATCTGCCTATAAAGATAAGAAACAGCATTATTCCCATTGCAAATTTCGGCAGCTCCTTTGCGCCCATACTCATTATTTTCGGAATTTTGTTTTCCTTTGAACCGCTTGTCTGGATAGGTATAATACTTTACAGTGCTATCGCAGTTTTCCAGCTTGTAACCCTGCCCGTTGAGTTTAATGCAAGCGGCAGAGCACTTAGCACACTTTCATCAATGGCAATCCTTTCGAATGACGAGCTTAACGGAGCAAAAAAGGTTCTTTCTGCGGCAGCTATGACCTATGTTGCCGCCCTTATATCAACCCTTGCTAACCTACTCAGATTTATACTTCTTGCAAGAGGACGAGACAGACGATGAAAACCGCAAGACAAGTAAGTTTAATGGCGCTAAACCGCATGGAAATGGACGGCGGCTATTCTAATATAGTTCTTAATGCTCTGCTCGAAAAAAGCGAGCTTTCCCGTGAGGACAGGGCGTTTGCCAGCCACCTTTTTTACGGCGTTCTTGAAAAGAAACTGCTTTTGGATTTCAATATTGCGCCGCTTTCAAAACGCCCGATTGCAAAGCTCGATATGGATATTCTTAACATTTTAAGAATGGGAATGTATCAGCTCTTGTTTTTGGAGAACGTTCCGGATAGCGCGGCGGTAAACGAAAGCGTAAAGCTTTGCAACTTTACAAAGAAAAAGTCAGCCTCAGGCTTTGTAAATGCGCTCCTAAGGGCAAAAATCAGACAAAATAAAGAAATTTGTCTGCCTAAAGATAAAAGCGTTGCCCTTTCGGTAGATAAAAGCATCTATTCGCTTTTAAAGGAGCAGTACGGCGAGGAGAGGGCAGAGCAGATAATCTCTGCTTTCAGCAGCGAAACGTCGACCTATATAAGAGTTAACACCCAAAAGACTACACTCAAAGAGCTTTCAGAGGCTCTTTCAAAACAGAACATACATATTAAGCCTTGCAATAAGGCGGAGGGGTGTGCCGTAGTTAACTCGGTCGGTGCCCTTTTACAAACAAAAGAATTTAATGAGGGACATTTTTATGTTCAGGACTTGGCATCACAAAAGTGTTGTAGTGCGCTAAGCCCCAAAGGCGCAAGCCGCATTTTAGATGTCTGCGCCGCACCCGGCGGAAAAAGCTTTACCCTTACGCTTTCTGCGGGTAAGGATTGCAAAGTCGTTTCCTGCGACATTTATGAAAATAGGGTAAACCTTATTAAAAGCGGGGCAGAAAGGCTCTCTCTTGAAAACATCGAGCCTACCGTTAACGATGCGAGCGTTTATAATGAAAAGCTCGGTAAATTTGACAGAGTTTTATGTGATGTTGTCTGCTCGGGGCTCGGAGTAATCGGCAAAAAGCCCGAAATCAGATATAAAAATATAAAGAGTGACGAGCTTTTTGATATTCAGTATTCGATACTTAACACCTCGGCAAAATACCTTGAAAACGGCGGAATTTTAGTTTATTCCACCTGCACCCTTAATAAAAGGGAAAATGAGGTTGTTGTTGATAGATTTTTAAAGGAAAATGCCGAGTTTTCCTTGCAGGAACAAAAAACATATTTCCCCGACACAGACGGGTGCGACGGATTTTTCGTTGCAAAACTTGTTAAAAAGGACGAAATTTTATGATAGAAATCAGCTCACTTTCTTTTGATGAGCTTTCGGAAAAGATAGCGCAAATGGGTCTGCCGAAGTTTCGAGCAAAGCAGATCTACGAGTGGCTTCACAAAAAGAATGTTGACAGCTTTGATAAAATGACAAACCTTGACAAAGCTCTGCGACAGAAGCTTTCTGAGGAGTTTACAATAGCCGTTCCTGCTATTTCAAGAAAGCTTGTTTCTAAAATCGACGGAACAGTAAAATACCTCTTTGAGTTCTCGGACGGCGAGTGCGTCGAGAGCGTTGTTATGAAGTATAAGTACGGCAACAGTATCTGCGTTTCGACACAGGTTGGCTGTGCAATGGGCTGCACCTTCTGCGCCTCGACCAAGGCGGGCAGGGTAAGAAACCTTACCGCAGGCGAAATTTTGGGACAGGTCTATCGTGCTCAGACCGATACAGGCGAGAGAATTTCCCACATCGTTCTTATGGGAATAGGCGAGCCGCTTGATAATTTTGACAATGTAATGAAGTTTCTCCAAATGGTTTCAAATGAGCAGGGGCTTAATATCGGTCAGCGCAATATTTCGCTCTCAACCTGCGGAATTGTGCCTAAAATTCACGAGCTTGCCGAGCGCAATCTGCAGATAACTCTGTCCATCTCAATACATTCGCCGACCGACGAGCTGCGCACCTCTATGATGCCTATAAACAAAAAGTATCCCATAAGCGAGCTTATCGAGGCCTGCCGCAGCTACGTTAAAACAACGGGCCGCAGAATTTCATTTGAATATTCGCTCATTAAAGGCGTAAACGACAGCCCCGAGTGCGCCGAAAAGCTGTGCGAGCTTCTTCGGGGAATGCTTTGCCACGTAAATTTAATTCCCGTTAATACTATCGAGCAGTCGGATTACCGAAAGAGCGATAAAGAGGCAATAGAGAAATTTAAAAATATAATTGAAAAGCATAAAATCACGGCAACTGTAAGGAGAAAACTTGGCGCAGATATTAACGCCGCCTGCGGACAACTGCGAAGAGAAAGTAAACAACTTGACAGATAATGTTGACAAATGGCATATAAAAGTGGTATTATTAAACGGTAAATTGTCGTCGTGAAGGGAGGATCGGTATGAAGGCGTACGGCTTAACGGATATAGGTAAAGTAAGAGAATCCAATCAAGACTCTTTTGCGGTGTCGGTCGACGGTGCTTTGCCGGTCTGGGCAGTAGTTTGCGACGGTATGGGCGGCGCTAACGGCGGGTATTACGCCAGCAGTACTGCGGTAGGAATTTTCTCAAACGGTCTTGATATGAGCTTTGATAATCTGAAGCCTAAGCAGATCGAGAATGTTCTTGTAGAGGCGGTAAGAGGTGCCAACGAAACAGTCTATAAAACCTCCTGTGAGCAAAGTGATTTGAGCGGAATGGGAACAACGCTTGTTTCTGCCCTTGTCTTAGGGGATACCGCTTATGTAGTTCACGTCGGTGATAGCAGAGCATATCACATAAACGGAAAGAAGATCACAAGAATTACAACCGACCATTCGGTCGTTCAGCAGCTTGTGGATATCGGTCAGATCACAGAAGAGGAAGCAAGAGTTCACCCCGAGAAAAATATGATAACCCGCGCAGTAGGCGTTAAGGGCGAGGTTGAGCCTGATGTTACATCAGTCAAGCTTGGCAAAAACAGCGCGATTCTGCTTTGTACTGATGGACTAAGCAATTATCTTGATGAAGATGAGATGTTTGAAATAGTTGAAAACAATGTGCAGGAGGATGCAGTAGAAATGCTGATTTCCCTTGCACTTCAAAGAGGCGGTTCCGATAATATTACCGCTGTAATCATAAAATGACATACCTTGATTTTAGGAGTGAAAAATTATGAATAAGTACATCGGAGTTAGGCTTGCGGGCCGTTATGAAATTCAGGAGCAGGTTGGTATAGGCGGAATGGCCAATGTCTATAAGGCAAAGGACCTTATTGACGATATTACCGTTGCAGTTAAGATCCTCAAGGACGAATATATTCAGAATGAGGAATTTCTGCGCCGCTTCAGAAATGAGGCAAAGGCAATTGCAGGCCTTTCCCATCCCAATATCGTAAAGGTTTATGACGTTATTTATAACGATGACGTTCCCGCTATCGTTATGGAGTATATCGACGGAATTACCCTCAAGGAGTATATCGAGAGAGAGGGCATTTTAAAGTGGAAAGAGGCTCTTCACTATACCGTTCAGGTTTTAAGAGCTCTCCAGCACGCTCACGATAAAGGAATTGTTCACCGCGATATCAAGCCGCAGAACATTATGCTTCTTATGGACGGAACTATCAAGGTGATGGATTTCGGCATTGCCAGATTTGCAAGATTTGAAACCAAGACTATTTCGGGCAAGGTTGTCGGCTCTGTTCACTATATCAGTCCCGAACAGGCTTGCGGTGATGTTACCGATCAGAAAACCGACATTTATTCTGTAGGCGTTATGCTTTTTGAAATGCTGACAGGCCGCCTTCCCTTTGAGGCGGATGCTGCTGTTTCGGTTGCTATGATGCAGGTCAGCAAAACTCCTACAAGACCCCGCGAGCTTAACGACACCATTCCCGAGGGACTTGAGGAAATTATCCTTAAAGCGATGCAGAAGGATACCAAGGCTCGTTACCAGAGCGCCGCAGAAATGCTCCGCGATATTGACGAGTTTAAGAAAAATCCCAGCATTCAGTTCTCTTATAAATATTTAAACGATGATGAAACACCTACCCGTCACTTCGGTGCAGTAAGTGTTGAAACAGCGGCTAAGAATAAGGAAGCAGACGCTGAAGAAGAGGAGGAGGAAACAAAATCTCCTATGCTTCCTATTCTCCTTGGCGTTACTGCTACTGTTGTGGTTGCGGTTGTTGTTCTGCTTGCTCTTCTCCTGCCTAAGATCTTCTCAAGCACCCCTGCAATGGAAGTTCCTGAGCTTGTTGGAATGAGCATCACAGAGGCGATGGAGAAATATAAAGAGTTTGATTTCTCGGGTCACCAGACTGCTTATAATGACGAGTATGAAGAGGGAATAATCTTCAAGCAGGAAATTAAGGCGGGAGAAGAAACCAAGAGCTCAAAGCTTGAGGTTTGGGTAAGCCTTGGAGCTAAAAAGGGAGAGGTTCCCGATGTTACAGAGTATCAGGTGAGCGCCGCAATCGATGCGCTTAAAAAGGCTGGTTTCAGCAGTTGGACAGAAATTCCTGAAGAAAGCTCAACTGTTGCTGACGGTCTTGTTGTAAGAACTTTCCCGCAACGCGGCGAAGAGGTTTCCTTGGCCACAACCGTTCAGATATTCTATTCCGTAGAAAAGCTTGAAAAGGTTCAGGTTCCCAATGTTCTTGATATGAGTGTTGAACAGGCAACCTCTATCCTGCAGGCAAAGGGCCTTGTAGTAGGTGAGCCTGTAGAGGTCGCTTCGGATAAGGCAAAGGGAATTGTTACCTATCAGGATGTCACCCCTGAAACATGGGTAGACCAAGGAACAACCGTCACCTTGAAGATCAGTTCGGGCGAGGCTCAGAAAACAAGCTATAAGATGGATATCGTTATTCCCGATTTCATAACAAGTGAAATTGAGATCAAGGCAACCCTTGACGGCGTAACTGTTAAGACTTCAAATATCTATGCAAGTGATATTGATAAGTGGAGCATCACTCTTGAGGGTACAGGAACCGGCAAGCTCGTTATCAGAATTGACGAGGCGGTTTACCTTGCATATAATGTAAGCTTTGACGAGCAGACAAGTACTTTGCTTCAGGATAATACAGAATCTCTTAAATCAATGTACACTGCGGTATCTTCGCAGGCTCCTTCAAGCTCGAGTGAGCCAGCAGTAGAATCTGAGATTGCTCAGTCTGAGGAAACAGAAACACAAGAATAATTAAAACATAAAGCGGCGGCATAACTACCGCCGCTTTAAAAATCTGAGAGGGAAATATGAAAACTGCTCAGGGAAGAATTTTGAAAGGCATCGGCGGCTTTTACTATGTAGAAACCGAGGATGGACTTGTTGAGTGTAGGGCAAGAGGACATTTCCGTAACGACGATATGACTCTTCTTGTTGGAGATGTTGCTGAAATCGAGTATGACAGCGATAAAATGAAGGGCGTAGTAAACGGTATTTGCGAGAGAAAAAATGCGCTTGTTCGCCCCGCAGTCAGCAATGTTGATAAGCTTTATATCGTCTGCTCGACCGTTTTGCCTCAGCCTAACCTTTTTAATATTGATAAGCTTATTGCAATTGCGCTGAATAATAATATCGAGCCTGTTCTGGTAATAAGCAAGACTGACCTTGGCGAAGCTGACTCTCTGCGAGAGATATACGAAAAGGCAGGTTTTGCCGTTTACGAAACAAACCTTGATAATAAGGCAGGGTCAGAGCAGATAAAAAACAGCCTCAGCGATAAGATAAGCGTTTTTACGGGTAACTCGGGCGTTGGAAAATCGACCCTTATAAATGCAATGTTTCCCGAGCTTCTGTTAAAGACGGGTGAGGTTTCGCTAAAACTTTCGCGCGGCAGGCATACAACAAGGCACGTAGAGCTTTTTCCACTTGAAAACGGCGGTTATCTTGCTGATACCCCCGGCTTTTCAAGCATAGATTTTGAGCAAAACCTCGAAATAGAAAAGGACGAGGTCATTTCCTGCTTTCCCGACTTTGCGCCTTATGTTTCAGATTGCCGCTTTCCCGACTGCTTGCATATAGGCGAGAGGGATTGCTCGCTTAAAAATGCGGTAGAAAACGGCGAGGTTTCGCCTTCGAGATATGAAAGCTATGTTGCGCTTTGTAAAGAAGCGGATAAAATAAAACCTTGGGAAAAGCAGGGGAGGAGCAAAAAATGAAAAAATGTGTGATTTTTGCCGCCGCCCCTATACAAGATCTAAGCTATATAAAGGTAGATAGCGATGCCTTTGTTATCTGCGCCGATGCAGGAATAAGGCACGCAAAGGCTCTTAATATTGAGCCTGATCTGGTACTTGGCGATTTTGATTCCTGCGATAAAAGCGAGAGTGACGGCTATGCAAGGGTAACCTTCCCCAGCCGCAAGGACGACACCGATCTGATGCTTGCCATAAAATACGGCATCGAGTCTGGCTGTGATGACTTTACCATTTACGGCGCTCTCGGCGCCCGCCTTGACCACACCTTAGCGTCATTTTCGGCGCTCAGCTATCTCTTAGATAACGGAAAAACTGCTCGTCTTGAGGAGCAAAAAACAACCGTCAGTCTTTTGGGTGTCGGCGAGCACCGAATAAAAAATTCGGGTAGATACCTTTCGCTTTTCCCCTTCGGGTGCGACTGCGCCGAGGTTTCCCTTTTGGGAACAGCCTATGACGGTGATGCTCTTTTAACATCGTCCTTCCCGCTCGGCATAAGCAATGAAATTGCAAAGGACGAAGCGGTCATAACGGTAAAACAGTCAGAGAGCGAGAGCCGAGTTTTAGTAATAGAGTCCAAAAAGGACCATTAACAAAAAAATCCCCCTTTGCGTATAATAGGGTGAACAGTTTTATGTTCACTTTTAAATGCGAGGGAGAGTGTTATGGGTAGAAGAAGACACTGCCTTATTGGGCGCACATTACTTTATACAGGTCTTGTGATTTTAATGCTGACCTTTTGCTCATTTCGCTTTATCTGCACAGTCGCGGCAGTTATTTTTGTAATTCTGGGAATAAGGCTGATTTTGTGTAGATAGCCCCCGTTAACTAAAACGGAAATGGGGTAAGAGTTTTATGAAAATAGTTGTGGTCAGAAGTCCGAAAATATTAAAGGGACTTTTAAGGCTTATTTTCGGAATAAAAAAAGAGGAAGACGAGTAATACATAAGGGAGTATACTATGCCAAAACAGACTTTAAAGGAAAAGGAAATCTTAAAACGAAAAGAGGAACGCAAGCGCAAGGGGTACAAGGATTTTTGGTATCTTTTGCTTATAGTGTTTGGCGTATGGATTTTAGAGGCGCCTGCAGTTGTGGGATTGCTTTTAAGTAACAGCCGAGAACATTTTAATTCCTACGGAATTTTTATGCTTATAGTTTCGGTTGTGGGATTTTCGTTGACTGTCTTGTTGCTCGCTCTTGATAAAAGGCGTGCCAGTATTATAGTAAGCTGCATTTCGGCGGGTCTTATTCTGCTTTTCTGCGCCCTTGTTTATGCGGGCTACGAAAGCGCAATAAACACCAGTGAAATGAATGTTATGCAGATAATAATTTCTTACGTTACGCCGCTTGCAGTTCCCATCGCCGATATAATTATGGTAAACAGAAGATTATAAAAGACCGTGCTTTAACACGGTCTTTTATCCCCGCTAAAAAGGAGGAAGTTAAAATGCTTACAATAAGAAAGGCTCCGCCATATATTGCAAAGGTGCTTTGCGAAAATGCGGGACTTGCCTATGACGAAAATAAATTCTACTACGCCGCGAGAGAAGAATGGGATATCTGCGGCTTTTGTGAGTTTAAAATGCAGGATAAAAATGTTGTAATAACATTTGCCGAGGCCGAGTCACACCAGATTCTTGACGGAGTTGTCCGCGCATCTATTGCGGGCGGCGAGGATATGGGCGCTGAAACCTATGACTTTGAGGTCAGCGATGAGGTCGCAAAAAAACTGCTGCCTATCGGTTTCAGAAAATGTCAGGGGACAAGCCACCACAGTATAAAACAGCTTTTCTCTGTTTGTAAAGGCTGCTCAAAATAAGGAGAAATAAAATGGATAAGATTACATACACACCCCGCGGAGTCTGCTCAAGACAAATTGAGGTCACCGTTGACGGAGATGTTATAAAAAGAGTCGAGTTTTTAGGCGGCTGTATGGGTAACACTCAGGGCGTTGCCCGTCTTGTTGAGGGAATGACCGTAGAAGAAGCCGTAACAAGACTTGAAGGAATAGAGTGCGGTAGAAAGGGAACCTCCTGCCCCGACCAGCTTGCAAAGGCAATAATCGAGCTTATTAAGAAAAGAAAATAAATTGTTTTAAAGAGGCACTATTATGTTTAAAACAAAAATTATGGACGCTGATGCCGTCAGCCGCGCGCTCAAAAGAATTTCTCACGAGATTGTGGAGAGAAACCCTGATTTTGAAAATCTTTGTATTATAGGTATACGCCGTCGAGGAGTTCCGTTAGCCGAGAGAATTTGCGATAATATCTGTAGTATCGAGGGTGCAAAGCTTCCGATGGGCGTTCTAGACATAACCCTTTACAGAGATGACCTTTCGCAGATTTCGGTTGACCCTGTTCTTAACGAAACCGCTCTGCCTTTTTCGGTGGAGGGCAAAAAGGTCGTTCTTGTTGACGACGTGCTTTATACAGGAAGAACTGTAAGAGCCGCAATTGATGCGCTCTTTTCGCTTGGCAGACCCTCGTCTATCCAGCTTGCAATTCTTGTCGATAGGGGACACCGCGAGCTTCCCGTCCGCGGTGATTACGTCGGCAAAAACATTCCGACCTCGCGCGAGGAGCGGGTTTCTGTAAAGCTTGAGGAAATTGACGGTGAGAGCGGAGTTTATATTTCAAAACAGTAAAATAAAGCTGTGCATTTCTATTGAAATTTGTAAAAAAATAGTTTATAATACGGTATTATAATTTGAGTTACAAAACGGAGGAGTATCTATGCAAAACAATGTCCGTCCCGATTCAATGGAGAGAATTACCACCAAAGCCCTCGCCGATGCATTTATCGCAGAGCAGGTCAAAGAAATTCGCGAGCAGGTTGGAGATAAAAAGGTTCTGCTTGCGCTTTCGGGCGGTGTTGATTCGTCGGTCGTTGCCGCGCTTTTAATCAAGGCAATCGGTAAACAGCTCGTCTGTGTTCACGTTAACCATGGTCTTATGAGAAAGGGCGAAAGCGAGCAGGTTATCGAGGTTTTCGGAAAAGAACTGGATGCTAATCTGATTTACATTGATGCTACCGACCGTTTTCTTGATTTACTCGCAGGAGTTAGTGACCCCGAGAAAAAGAGAAAGATCATCGGCGGCGAGTTTATAAAGGTGTTCGACGAAGAGGCAAGAAAACTTGAGGGCATCTCCTTCCTTGCTCAAGGCACCATTTACCCCGATATTTTGGAGAGCGACGGCGTAAAGGCTCACCATAACGTCGGCGGTCTGCCTGAGGATATGCAGTTTGAACTTGTTGAGCCGGTTAAACTTCTTTATAAGGACGAGGTCCGCGTTGTCGGCGAGGCTCTCGGCCTGCCACACGCTATGGTATACCGTCAGCCCTTCCCCGGTCCAGGTCTTGGCGTTCGTTGCCTCGGCGCTATCACCCGCGACAGACTTAATGCACTTCGCGAGGCTGACGCAATTCTGCGTGAGGAATTTGATATAAGCGGCCTTGCAGAAAAGGTCTGGCAGTATTTTATTGCCGTTCCCGATATGACCGCCGTCGGCGTCATCGACGGCAAGCGCCTTGACGGCTGGTGCGCAGTTATCCGCGCCGTCAATACAACCGACGCTATGACCGCAACCATCGAGGAGATCCCCTATGAGCTTCTCCATAAGATAACCGCCCGCATCACCAGCGAGGTCAAGGGCATCAGTCGCGTGCTTATGGATCTCACTCCCAAGCCCGTCGGAACGATAGAATTCGAATAAGTAAAATGAAACCGCCTGCATTTCTGCAGGCGGTTTTTCTTATAAACTTAAAAGATATTGACAAAAATAATACCTCGTGATATGATGTATTATGTAACGGGAGGTATGCTATGGATATTCAGCTAAAACGTGGACTTTTGGATGTGTGCGTGCTTGCGGCTATCAAGAACGCAGACTCCTACGGCTACCAGATAATCAAGGATATGAAGCCGTATATCGAATTGTCTGAGTCGACACTTTATACCATTCTTAAGCGGTTGGAGCTGGCGCAAATGCTTACGGTGCGAACGGTGGAGCACGGCGGCAGGCTCAGAAAATATTATCACATAACCTCTGCGGGTCTTCGGCGCATTGAGGATTTTAAAGAGGAATGGAAAGAAATGGTGTCTATATATCGCTTTGTGGCGAAGGAGGATGAGGATAATGAATAAGAGGGAGTTTGTGGCGCTGCTGCGTAAAGGTCTTGCGGGCCTGCCATTATCCGAGATAGAGGAAAGGGTTATTTTTTACAGCGAAATGATCGACGACCGAATGGAAGAAGGGATGTCCGAAGCGGATGCCGTTTCTAAGGTCGGCGATGTATACGATATCGTGGCTCAGATCAAGTCGGAGTCGGAGCAGGCAAAACCTGTAAAGAGCGCTAAACCTAAAAAAGCCTTGGGTGCATGGGAAATTGTGCTCATTGTTTTGGGCGCACCCGTGTGGCTTTCTCTTTTGATTGCTGCTTTTGCGGTAATTCTTTCGGTTTACGCTGTGCTTTGGTCTGTGATAATTTCCTTGTGGGCCGCCTTTGGCTCTCTTGTCGGCTGCGCTTTTGGCGCTGTTGTATGCGGCATTGGCTCTGTTTACAAGGCTAATTATATTGTAGGAGCGGCTTTGGTAGGAGCGGGAATTGTTTGCGCAGGCTTATCCATCTTTTTGTTTTACGGATGCAAAGCCGCAACAAACGGGATAGAGTGGCTTACAAGCAAGATAGCATTGGGAATCAAAAACTGTTTTGTTAAAAAGGAGGTAGCCTGATGAGAAAAACTACGAAAATATGGCTCGTTGTGGCGGCTTGTTTGGTACTGCTTGGCGCAGTTATTTTTACAGCGGCCGTTATCGCCTTGGATTTTGACCTTACTAATCTCAGCACCCATAAATTTGAGGGAAAAACCTATAAGGTTGATGGCGATTTTGAGAATATAACTGTTGACACAACAATATCGGCTGTTACTTTTATGCCCTCTGTTGACGGCAAATGCCGTGTGGTTTGCGCTGAAATGCCTAAGATAACTCATTCAGTGAGCGTAAAGGATTCGACCCTTGTAATTGAAACTAAAGATTCTAGCAAATGGTATGATTACATAGGGTTTTTCATAGGGGATATGAGGATGACAGTCTACCTTCCCCAAAATGAGTTTAAATCTCTCGTTATGAAAACCGATACGGGAGACGTAGATATTCCCGCAAACTTTTCTTTTGAAAACGCCAACATAGAAAGTGACACGGCGGATATAGATTTCTTGGCCGACGCTTTGGTGGACGTTAAGCTCAGCACAGATACGGGAGATATAACTGTAAACTCTGTTCTTTCTGACGGCGATATTTATGTTGAAACAGACACAGGAAAGATAACCCTTACAGACGTTAAGTGCAATAAGCTTTCCGCCGAAAGCGATACTGGAAAAATATCTCTGAGTAATACTATTGCCAAGGACAGCTTTTCTATTGAAAACAATACAGGCGATGTCAGATTTGAAAAAAGCGACGCCCAAAAGATATTTGTCGAAACTGACACGGGCAACGTTACGGGAACTCTGCTTTCCGATAAGGTATTTATAACTGAAACCTCAACGGGAGATGTAAGTGTGCCAAAAACCACGACTGGCGGCAGGTGCGAAATAACGACAAGCACCGGCAATATCAAAATCGAGATAGAGTAAAGGGAGAAAAACTATGGAGAAAAAGTTAAGCCCTCGCGTATGGTATGCGCTGAGCTTTGTAATAATCCTGACTTTAGAAATCCTCATTGCCTTGTTTGTCAATGATGCATTTATAAGGCCCTATGGCGGCGATATTCTTGTAACGGTTCTTATCTGCTGCTTTGTCAGAATGATTTTTCCGTCGGGGATAAAGCTTCTGCCGCTGTGGGTGTTTCTTTTCTCGGCGGCTGTGGAGGTTTTGCAGTATTTTGATTTTGTTTCGCTTGTGGGGCTTCAAAATATAACCTTTTTCCGCATACTGCTGGGCAGTACATTTTCATTTATAGATTTGCTGTGCTATGCAGTAGGCTGTGTGCTTTTCCTAATTTGCGAAGCCGCTTTGCGCCATAAAAACAAAAAATAAAAAGATATCAGATAAAGTCAGGCGGCAGTCAAAGCTCTGCCGCCGCTTTATTAAAACTATTGAAAAACCAAAGCAAATCGTGTATAATGCTCTTGTTAAGATGACAATAAATAATTTCAGGCTGCTACTGGCGGCCTTATGAGAGGTAAAAATGAAAAAGATTTTTGTTTTTGTTTTGTCTTTTGCGCTTTTGATCTGTTTTGCGGCCTGCAGTGGCGGAAAAGAGGCGCCCGTAGGTAACGACAGCAGCGCAGTTACTCAAATCGAGACCTCATCCGTAACCGCTTCTGCAGACACACAAAACGAGCAGATAACCTCGTCAGATGTGCTGTCAAGCGAACAGTCCTCGTCTTCAAGGCCTCAGATAATAAGCAAGCCTGTTTCAAGCAGTTCGGCCGTGTCGAACAGTCCTGCGGCATCAAGCGGGCCTGCTGTGTCGTCTAAACCAAGCAGTAATTCTAACACCAACAATAATTCAAATAGTACAAACAACAATCCTATAACCACTAAACCCACGGAAAATCCTTATTTTGTAAAGGTTGAATTGTTGAGCATTACAAGACCTAATTCGATTAAGGTTGACGGAATGGAATTGCTTGATAGACTTTACGGTTACGGAAAAGCATTACAAACTGGAGATACTGTTAAGTATAGAATTGTCATGTCCGATGGTGGCAACTCTGGTTTTGAACTGTTTAATCCTGGCGGTAGTGTTCTTGGTGGTTGTGTGGTGAATATTGACGGCAATATACTTACAGTTACCGCAACCGACACAAGCAATGCGGCAAATGTGGTTCTTACGGTTAATACACAAAACGGAAGCGAAAGAATTACAGTTGGTCAATTTGATGTTATTCAATGCGAAGGAGACGACATAACATCCGAATCAACTATGTATATTTTGCTTCGTGATTATGGAATCAGATTGGGAATGACAGAAGGTGTAGGTTCTGAAATAGGTGAAGGTAAAAATTCAGTATTAATTAAAATTCCAAATAACCCACTTTGGATAGAACAGGCACTCGATGCTATTGAAAATTGGAAAGCGATTGGATGTTCAAGATTTAGTTTTAGGATAGTCTATGTCAATGCTTTTCAGGGGAATGCCGAATAATTAACTAAATTTTATAAATGGGTTT
Source organism: uncultured Oscillospiraceae bacterium (assembly GCA_964508295.1). Lineage (GTDB taxonomy): Bacteria > Bacillota > Clostridia > Oscillospirales > Ruminococcaceae > SIG578. Next base: position 20,943 of record CAZDSQ010000005.1, read on the forward strand.
AAATAAATAGGTTGAAGAGGTTCTGTGGGTAATCGATGAGTATGTTAAAATGGGTTTTACAAAATGGAGTTTTGATGTAATTTATCTCGATGGTTTTCAGTCTATGGCTGAATAAAACGGAAGCCTTCTTTATAAAGGGAGAAAACTATGGAAAAAATTGCAAGCTTTACAATAGACCATCTTAAGCTCGAGGCGGGTCTTTACGTTTCAAGAATTGACAAGCAGGGCGACTGTTTTGTTACCACCTTTGACCTGAGAATTACCGCCCCAAACAAAGAGCCGGTTATCGACGTGCCTGCGCTTCACACAATAGAGCACCTCGCCGCTACATATTTGAGGAATAGTAGCTCAAAAGATGAAATTGTCTATTTCGGCCCTATGGGCTGCCGAACTGGTTGCTACCTTATTATGTTTGGGAAGCTCAGCCCTGAGGATGTCTTTGACTTGGTCGTTTCGATGTGTGACTTTATTATCGGCTATGAGGGCGCTATTCCCGGAGCATCTCCCGCCGAGTGCGGAAATTACAGCGAGCAAAATCTTGAGATGGCAAAATATTACATCAAAAAATATAAGCAAAGCCTTGTGGAAAATCGTCGCTTTGCCTATCCCGTGTAAAATAAAAAGGCTTGAAACCAATCGGTTTCAAGCCTTTTTTGCTTTTAAGCTTATTTCTCGTCTTTGTAGATTTCCTTGAAATATTTGTATGTATCTACTTTAAGCTCGCCGCAGGCATCCTCGTCGCAAGCAACTATACCGCAGGGGTGAAGTTGAAGTGCGCTGATGGTCCATGCGTGGTCAACGCCGCCCTCAACACAGTGGCGAAGTGCGCGAGCCTTGTTGTGTCCGCTGATAAGTAAGAGAACCTGCTTTGAATCGCAAACTGTGCCAACGCCAACTGAAAGAGCAGTCTTGGGAACCTTGTTGGGATCGTTGTCAAAGAAACGGGAGTTAACAATGAGGGTGTCCTGAGTCAGAGCTCTGACGCCTGTGCGGGAAACGAGCGAGGTAAAGGGCTCGTTAAATGCAATGTGTCCGTCAACGCCGCTGCCGCCGAGGAAAAGGTCAATGCCGCCGTAGGAAGCAATCTTGTCCTCGTATCTCTGGCACTCAGCCTCGAGATCCTCAGCCATACCGTTTAAGATGTTGATGTTCTCGGCGGGAATGTCTATGTGATTGAAGAAATTATCATGCATAAAGTACCAGTAGCTCTGATCGTGCTCTCTGGGGAGACCGACGTACTCGTCCATATTAAAGGTAACAACGTTCTTAAAGCTGACCTTGCCTGCCTTGTTCATCTCAATAAGGTTCTTGTAAACACCGAGAGGGGATGAACCGGTGGGAAGTCCAAGAATAAAGGGACGGTCTTCCTTGTGGTTGTTGATTGCATCAGCAATGTGCTGTGCTGCCCATGCACACATTTGCGCATAGTCGTTTTTGATGATAAGTTTCATTCTTAAGTCACGCTCCAAAAAATATTAAAGGAATAATATGTAATTGTTCCATACAATATTATACACCTTTTTTTGTGGTTGTCCAGTTTTTTTCGATTTTTTATAACAAACTGTTGACAACTCTAATATTATGTTATATAATACATTTAACAATTAAGTTAAATGTTAAATGAGGAGGAGAAAAATGAGCCTGCAACAAACGTTAAGAGCGCTTGCCGACCCTACAAGGCGGGAAATACTAAATATGCTCAAAAAGGGAAGACTCTCGGCAGGGGAGTTGACCGAGCATTTTGAGGTCAGCGGAGCGGCGGTTTCAAGGCACCTTTCGGTTTTAAAAGAAGCAGACCTTGTTTCTGATACAAGAGAGGGAAAGTTTATTTACTATGAGCTTAACGCCTCAGTGCTTGAGGAGATTATGCTCTGGATTTCGGAGCTGAATGGAGGAAAAAACGATGATCAAACAAAATAAGCTTAAAACAGTTATTTCAACGGTTGCAATTCTTTTGCCTGCGCTTGTCTGGGTTATTCTTTGGGATAAACTTCCCGAAACCATCGCAACCCATTTCGGCGCAGATAACACCGCAAACGGCTGGAGCAGTAAGGGCTTTGCGGTTTTTGGCATTCCGCTCATTATGGCGGCTCTGCATCTTTTCTGCTTAATTGTTACCTCGCTTGACCCAAAGCACAAAAACATAGGCAAAAAGCCGCTCGGTATGGTTTTTTGGATAATCCCGTCGGTGTCACTTGTTGTTATGTCGGTAATTTATGCTATGGCCCTCGGCGTTAAGATAGAGGTCGGCTTTGTGGTGCTTCTCCTTATGGGCGTTCTGTTTATCGTAATGGGAAATATAATGCCTAAAACACGGCAGAACTACACCTTTGGCATAAAGCTGCCTTGGACACTTAATGACGAGGACAACTGGAATAAGACCCACCGCCTTGCAGGCTTTTGCATGGTAATCGCAGGCTTAATAACGCTTTTGACCGCGTTTTTGCAAAACCCCTTTATTTTCATTCCCACTTTAATTTTGGCGCTTGCGATTCCGCTAATCTACTCTTATCTGCACTATAAAAGCACAACAAATAAACACTGAATTTAAGGCAGGCTAAAAAAGCCTGTCTTTAATTTTTTTAATTTACTATTGACAATTCTGTCTATTACTGATAGACTAAAATTAAAGAGAAAAGCAAAAAAGGGGAGAGAAAGGTGAACAAAGCGGCGAGAAAAAGGGCGGTTTTATTAGTGGCAGGAGCATTTTTGATGGCTGTTTTGATTGCCGCATTCTGCCTTTTGAGCTATTTTAATCTCATACCTAAGAAAAACTACAGCGCCGAGGATTTCGGTATTGAAACGCTCAAAAGCAGCGCCGATTACAACAACAACGGCACCGACGATTATACAGACATTCTGCTCGGCGCAAGGCGCGACGCTGAAAATCACCCGACCTATAACGGCAATTACTATGACGGTGGTTACCCGCCTGATGATATAGGAGTTTGCACCGATGTGGTGTGGAGAGCCTTTAAAAATGCGGGCTACTGCCTTCGTGATATGGTAAATCGGGATATAATCAACAGGCGGGAGGCTTACCCGCAGATAGAGGTGCGGGATAATAACATTGACTTTCGCCGAGTCAGCAATCTGCAGACATTTTTTGAGGAATACGCTGTAAAGCTTACCACCGATATAAATAAGATAGAAGAATGGCAGCCGGGCGATATAGTGATTTTTAACGGCGGCAAGCATATCGGAATAGTTTCGGATAAGCGAAACAGCAAGGGCCAAACCTATATAATTCACAACGGCGGTCAGCCAAACCGAGAGGAAGATTACTTTAAGCGTTCGGAAGTCTATGCACACTATAGATTTGACGCATCAAAAATAGACGACGAAGTTTTAATAGCATTTTAAAGGAGGGAAGAAAATGGAAAACGCAAAACTCGGAGCAGTTGAGGCAAGATTTGCCGATATCATATGGCAAAATGAGCCGCTTACCACAAGGGAGCTTGTAAAGCTCTGCGAAAAAGAGCTTAATTGGAAGAGGACCACCACCTACACAGTTTTGAAAAAGCTCTGCGAGAGAGGTATTTTTTTAACCGAGAACAGCACCGTTACCGCCCTTATTTCAAGAGAGGAATTTTACGCCATTCAGAGCGAAAAATTCGTTGAGGACACCTTTGGCGGCTCGCTTCCCGCATTTCTTGCCGCCTTTACTGCAAGAAAAGCCCTTACAGACGAGGAGGTTAACGAGCTTCGCCGGATGGTTAAAGAGTATGAGGAGGGGAGAAAATGAGTGAAATTTTCCTTAAACTCGTAAATTTAAGCATAACTGCAAGCTGGCTTGTGCTGGCGGTGGTCGTTCTGCGCCTTGTTTTCAAAAAAGCGCCTAAGTTTATCCACTGCATTATGTGGGCACTTGTCGGCATAAGGCTTGTTTTGCCCTTTTCTATCGAGAGCATTTTCAGCCTTATTCCCAGTGCGCAGACTCTGCCTGATGAGGTCATCAGCGGACCGAGTTTTGATATAAATACTGGGATAAATTTTGTTGATGACCGTGTAAATAATTACCTTGGCAGTCATTATTTCGAGGGCGTAACAGTTCCTGTAAATAACGGCTATGATATTATGAGTATTCTTGCAGTGATTTGGCTTGCGGGAATAGCCGTAATGCTTGTCTATACCTTGGTAAGCTATCTGCGAATTTATAAAAGGGTCAGCGCCTCAATACGTGTAAAGGAAAATATCTTTATATGCGACGATATTGACACTCCCTTTATACTTGGCATTTTCCGCCCTAAAATCTATCTGCCCTCGTCAATGAGCGAGGCGGATGCAGAGTACGTAATAGCGCACGAAAAGGCGCATTTAAAGCGCCTTGACCACCTTTGGAAGCCGCTTGGTTTTCTCATTTTGGCGGTCTACTGGTTTAACCCTGTTTTGTGGCTTGCGTATTTTCTGCTTTGTAGGGATATTGAGTTTGCCTGCGATCAAAAGGTTATAGGCTCGCTTGGCACAGAAATCAAAAAGCCTTATTCGGATGCTCTTATTAACTGCAGCGTGCCTCGTAAAATGCTGGCGGCTTGCCCGCTCGCATTTGGCGAAACCTCGGTAAAGAGCCGCATCAAATCAGTCTTAAGCTTTAAAAAGCCTGCCGTCTGGATAATTATAGCATCAATCCTCGCCGTGTCCGTAGCGGCGGTCTGCCTGCTTACCAATCCAACAAAGGATGCCAAAATTCCTGCCGCCTTTTATCAGAGCGATAAGGCTGAGGAATACGGTGAATACAGCACCATAGGCGTAACCTTAAACAGCGATAACAGCTGTGAGATCAGCTTTTCTATGACCGGCGATTTCTTTTACGGTAGCTATAAGATAGACAAAAACACCCTTGTCTGCAAATTAAATAAGCTTCAGGGCGAATATATAAACGACCTTGAAATCGACGTAGAATACCACTTTGAGATACTCGAAAACGACAGCCTCGAGTTTAAAAAGGTGGTCGGCAAGGTAGGAAAGTACTATTCTACTATAGACAACACCGAGTATATCTTTGAAGAGCAGCTCAGCCACTTTGCAAAGGGAGATACCTTTACACCCCAAAAAACCTCTCCCGATGAGGATTCAACCACGAGTAGCGACATTTCGGGCGGCGAGGAGAACGTAAACGCCTCATTTAAGGCTACCGTTCTCGAGATTTACCCAAATTCCATTTTAGTTGAACCCGATAAAGATAGCAATGAATACAAGTCCTCGGATAAAATCTCTGTTTCAAAGAACGTAATATCTCAAATTCCCGTTCCCGATTTAAAGGTCGGCAGTAAAGTGAATATAGTTTATAACGGACAAATCTTAGAAACCTATCCCGCCCAAATAAACAATGTTTTCTCAATCCTTCTTGTCGGAGCGGGCTCTGTCGATGTTCCTTATAAGATCTCTTATGCAAACTACACGACTAAAAGCTGGATCTACACGTCGGCGCTCAACACCTCGAAAATGTATCAAAGCTCGCAAGAGCACCTGCCTATCTACAAGTTTGAAAGCCGAGATGAGTTAGAGCAGTTTAAAAAGTCTGCGGGTGGGTCGCTTAGCATCGACAAATCGTATGATAATATTCAGTCGCTTAACGATGCAACCGCAGAGTACGGCGCAGAATTTTTTAAAGATAATGCGCTTATCCTTACCTACATTTCCTCAACCAGCAGCACCTGGAGATACGGCGTTAAGGAGCTTTACAACGACGGAAAGAATTTCCAGCTTACTATTATGCGAAGCGATAGTAGTGAGAGCGGCGATAGCGCTATGTGCGGCTGGTACGTAACTGTAGAGGTCAAGAAAAGCGATATTGAAAACTGCACCAGCTTTGACGCCGTCTGCAATGATATAGACAGCGGAATTTCAACCCCGCAAAACGAAACAAGCTCGCAGGTTCCTTTAAGTTCCGGCGGCATAGCAAAAATTGCCGCTAAATCAGAATATTATCCCGATTACGCGCGGGAGATAACCTCGGCGGAAACTATAGATAAGCTTATTGAGATGCTTAAACAACTTGAAACAAGCACTGAGCATGAGCACCCAATGAGCAATGTAGGCGGAGATACAGTGCTTTTAAGCCTTTATTATCAAAGCGGCAAGACTGCAACTGTTGAGGTTTATGCTGACAGATATATTAAGCTTAATGATGAGGAGTGGCTTTATATAACAGAGGGTAACTTTTCGGCAATTAAGAGGCTTGCATTTGATATTCCGAGAATAACACCTGCCAAAAATTACAGCGAGATAGTGGATAAAAATATAACCGCAATCTATGTTCTTGAAAATGCTGAGGGCATAGGCGGTGATGCAAAATTCTCGGTTACCAAAACCTACACCGACGAGAATCTCAAAAAATTAAAAAGCTATCTTAATACAGACTATTGTGAGTATAAAGATGTTGGTGAGTGGATAAGAAAGGTTGCGGCTTGGCCCGATAAATATGCGGTCGCTCTCACTCTTGAGGACAACACTTCAAGAATTATTACCGTTCACTTTGATGAATATGATACTTCGTATTATTTCGCTATAGGAAAATCCAATAAACCATTTGAGGTTGGAGATAAGGATACCGAATATTTGGAAGAGTACAGCTACGACAGATATGCCGCCTCAACCCAGTTTGGAGATTACCTCTTTTCGCTTTTATAGATTGTAACAAGAAAACGGCAGAGTCTATCTGCCGTTTTTCCTTGCTTTTCGACACTTGACATTGCTGCCTACCTGTTATAAAATAAAGTATACTTTGTAACAGTTAAATTTAATTGACAGTAAAATGATGTATAGGGATTTATACATCGGAGGTTTTTAAATGATTTGTAACAATATTCTTGAGGCGATGGGTAACACCCCGATAATTCGCTTAAACCGTATGACAGAGCCAGATAGTGCTGAGATTTTGGTCAAGTTTGAGGGCCTTAATGTCGGTGGTTCAATTAAGACAAGAACGGCGTACAATATGCTTCTTGAAGCCGAAAAGGCGGGAAAAATAAATAAGGATACCATCATTGTTGAGCCAACAAGCGGTAATCAGGGAATAGGCCTTGCACTCGTCGGCGCAGTCAAAGGCTATAAAACCAAGATAGTTATGCCCGATTCTGTCAGCGAGGAGCGCAGAAAGCTCGTTGAGCATTACGGTGCAGAGGTCGTGCTTATTCACGATGCGGGGAATATTGGAAAATGCATTGAGGAATGTCTTAATACCGCCCTTAAAATGCAGAGCGAAAATTCTAATGTTTTTGTTCCTCAGCAGTTTGTAAACCCCGCAAACCCCGCCGTTCAGAGAGGCCGGACCGCTGTGGAAATTTTAGAGCAGGTAGGCAAGGAAATTCACGGCTTTTGCTCGGGAATTGGAACCGGCGGCACCATTACCGGTATCGGCGAAGTCTTAAAGGAGCACAACCCCGATATCACCATCTGGGCGGTTGAGCCTGAGAATGCCGCAATTTTGTCGGGCGGCTCTATCGGAACCCATTTGCAGATGGGAATTGGCGACGGAGTTATCCCCGAGATACTTAATCTTGAAATTTACAGCGATATTTGCATTATAAAGGACGAGGAAGCCATTCAGACAGCTAAGGATCTCGCCTCTAAAGAGGGCATTATGTGCGGTATTTCGAGCGGCACAAACGTTGCGGCGGCGATAAAGCTTGCTAAAAAGCTCGGAAAGGGAAAAACGGTTGTAACCGTCCTGCCCGACACCGCCGAGAGATATTTTTCAACCCCGCTTTTTGATTAAATTAAAAAAGGATGTTGCACCTTGGCAACATCCTTTTTTGTTATAGCTTTTTAACAAACAGAGCCCTTACCGCATTTAAAACTGCGATTATCATAACACCAACGTCGGCAAAAATTGCAAGCCACATATTTGCAAGCCCCAACGCCACAAGAATAAGGGATAAAATCTTTATTCCTATTGCAAAAACAATGTTTTGGTAAACTATTGAAAGGCACTTTCGGGATATTTTTACAGCCTTTGCAATTTTGAGCGGGTCGTCGTCCATAAGAACGATGTCTGCGGCCTCAATAGCCGCGTCAGAGCCCATGGCACCCATTGCAATTCCTATGTCTGCGCGAGAAAGAACAGGCGCATCATTAATTCCGTCGCCCACAAAGGCGAGCCTGAGGTTTTTGGGCTTTTCAGTTAAAAGCTCCTCGACCTTTGAAACCTTGTCAGCGGGCAAAAGCTCGCCGAAAACCTCGTCAAGCTTAAGCTCGGCGGCAACACTTTCGGCTACTGCCTTGCTGTCGCCCGTCAGCATAACGGTTTTCTTAATTCCTGCTTTTTTGAGCTCGGAAACAGCCTTTTCAGATGTCGGTTTAAGAGTGTCTGAAATCGCAATGTATCCGGCATAGTTTAAATCAATCGCTAAGTGAACAATAGTTCCGACAGTGTTGATTTCTGAACAGTCTATTTTAAAGCGTTCCATAAGCTTGTGGTTTCCTGCATAAACTGCAGTGCCGTCGACCTTTGCAGTAACGCCCTCGCCGCTGATCTCCTGAATGTCAGTAACGCGACTGTGCTCTATCTCTTTTCCGTGAGCAGAAATTATACTCTTGCTGATAGGATGTGAGGAGGCGCTTTCAGTAAGCGCGGCATATTCAAGAAGCTTTTCTTTTGGCATACTAACTGAATTGATTTCAGTAACCTCAAACACACCTTTGGTAAGTGTTCCCGTTTTGTCAAATACAACATATCCCGTCTGCGCCAAAGCCTCTAAATAGTTGGAGCCTTTGATAAGTATTCCTGCTCTGCTTGCTCCGCCAATGGATGCAAAAAAGCTGAGCGGTATGCTTATAACAAGCGCACAAGGACAGCTTGCAACAAGGAAGGATAACGCTCTGTAAAGCCAAATGCTCCAGTTTGCAGCCACTCCGAAAGCTAAAGAAATAAGCGGCGGAAGCAGAGCTAAGGCAAGCGCGCTGTAGCAGACCGCGGGTGTGTAGATTTTTGCAAATTTTGAGATAAAATCTTCAGATTTTGATTTGCGCGAGCTTGCATTTTCAACAAGATCTAAAATCTTAGAAACAGTCGACTGTCCAAACTCTTTAGTGGTGCGGATTTTTAAAACTCCGCTTAAATTTATACAGCCGCTGATAACCTCGTCGCCGATCTCCACATCTCTCGGTAAGCTTTCGCCCGTCAAGGCGCTTGTGTTAAGAGAAGAAGCGCCTTCAACAACAACGCCGTCAATGGCAACCTTTTCGCCGGGCCTTACTGTGATAACAGTCCCAATTTCGACTTCATCGGGATCGATTTTTATAAGCTTGCCGTCAACCTCAATATTTGCATAGTCGGGACGGATATCCATAAGAGTGCTGATATTCCTGCGGCTCTTTCCAACAGCGTAGCTCTGAAAAAGCTCACCGATCTGATAAAACAGCATAACCGCAACTGCCTCGGTGTAGTCACCGTTTTGTAAAGCGCCGAGCAACAACGCACCGAGTGTTGCGACCGCCATTAGAAAGTTCTCGTCAAATATCTGTCGGTTTAAAACACCTTTTGTGGCTTCGATTAAAATATCGTAACCAATAACGATATAGGGGATAAGATAGAGAATAAAATGAACTAACCCCTCGGTTTTGAAAAATGAGAGAGCAATCATCATAAGCACCGTTAGGATGATTCGACATAGCATCTTCTTTTGCTTTTTGGTCATACAATATCACTTTCCTTATGTAAGGCTTACAGATAAATTTCGCAGTCGCTTTCAACTTTTTTACAGGTTTTGACAACATCCTTCATAACTGCTGCAACGTCAGCGCCGTCCTCAAATTCTATGGTAAGCTTTTGAGTCATAAAGTTTATAACCGCGTTCTTGACGCCTGTTGTCTTTTTGGTGGCGTCCTCCATTTTGTTGGCGCAGTTTGCGCAGTCAACCTCAATTTTGTATACCTTTTTCATACTAATATAGCCCCTTTCGGTTTTAAGATTAAATAATCTTTTAATCGTATTTTCAGTATATTAGACAAATAACGCAAAGTCAATCGCTGTGGCTAAAAGCTTTCCTGTTGGGATAAATTTACGTCTAAAAGGATTATTTTTACAAAAACTGTTGCTTGACCTCTTATAAGGTGGTATACTTTTTAAAAAGGAGTGATTTTATGTCAGATGCGCACCTGCCGCACGATCACGGTAAACTTTCTAATAGCCTTAGGCTCACTATGCCTAAAGCGCAGACCTTTGAAACGGTTTCGGATATATTTAAAATGATGAGTGATAGTACTCGTATTCAGATTTTTTGGCTGCTCTGCCATTGCGAGCAGTGTGTTATAAACATTTCGGCGCTGCTTGATATGAGCAGCCCCGCTGTGTCGCACCATTTAAAGCTCTTAAAAACTGCAGGCCTTGTTATAAGCAGGCGAGAGGGAAAAGAGGTCTATTACACCGCCGCCAAAACTCCTCACTCGCAGGTGCTTCACGATATGATTGAAAAAACCGTCGAGGTCGCCTGCCCGAGCGAAGAATGCTTCGGTGCTAATGAGGGTTATAACTCGCAGATACAAACTGTAAACGAAATCCGCGATTTTTTAATCCAAGACCTAAGTAAACGCTATACCATTGAGGAACTCGCGTTGATGTTTCACATAAATCAGACTACCCTCAAAGCAGCCTTTAAAACCGTTTTCGGCAAGCCGCTTGCGGCATATATGAAGGAATACCGCATAAAAAGGGCAACGGAGCTGCTCTCAGACGGCAGTCTTTCAATAGCTGAGATCGCCTACGAGGTGGGGTACGAAAACCAGAGTAAATTCACAAAGGTATTTAAAGATTTTACAGGTAGACTTCCCAAGGATTACAGAAAACTATACTCAGAATAAGAAAAGCGGTCATATTTCTGGCCGCTTTTTTCTCTTTACAACGGCGCTGTTTAGAGATATAATATAACTAACATATTTTTCTAAAACTGTTAACAGAAAGGATGAAGAAACAAATGAATTTCAGCCCAAACAGTACCTTTATGTATATCATTGCGGCTTGTGTAATTGTTTTTGTTTTGGCACAGTCGGTGTTCTTCCTCGTAAGAGCGTATAAGAGGGGAAAGGCAATCGGCTTAGGGGCTTCAAAGCTTAAAAAGACAATTATCTCAACCGCAGTTTTCACAATTGCGCCCGCAGTTTCGATATTGCTCGGCGTTGTAGTTTTGGCAGAGTTTTTGGGAATACCGCTTCCTTGGATAAGACTCAGCGTTATCGGTGCCCTTACATACGAGCTTCCCGCTGCTCAGACAACCGCGAATGCTTTAAGCGTTGAGGTTTCCGAGCTTATAACCGACCCCAAGGTCTACTCGGCAATCGCCTGGGTTATGACGCTTGGAATTATGCCCAGCATTATCCTGCCGCCAATCCTTATGAAGAAAATTCAGGGCGGAATGATAAAAATCCGTAATAAAGACAGCAAGTGGGGCGATATATTCCAGACCTCGCTCTTCCTCGGTATGATTTCGGCGTTTTTGGGCCTTGTTTTTGCCGATATAAGAAGCGGCCTTGCAGGCTGGATCCCCATCTTTGTTCTGGTAGTTTCTGCCGCGGCTATGGGCGTTTGCGGACTTTTAATTAAGAAATGCAATATGAAATGGCTCGAAACCTATGCGCTTTCAATCAGTATGATTGTTGCAATGGTTTTCGCAGTTGTTATAACTCCCGTTATTGTAAAGTGAGGTGTCTAAAATGAACGATTATATGAAGAAAACTGACGTATACGGAAAAATCTGGATATGGTCAGCCGTTGTTGTTATTCTTATGGTTCCCGTTGCAATTTGCGTTGCGTATAACGCCTGGCCCTCTCTTACCGCAGTTTTAAAGGGCCTTATCGGCGTTGCTCCTATTTTCTGGACCGTCGGCGTTATCGAGGTTATAACCTACACCCCGATGCTTGGTACGGGCGGAACCTATCTTGCCTTTGTTACGGGAAACCTTACAAGCCTTAAGGCCCCCAGCGCCCTTAACGCTATGGAAAATGCCGACGTTAAGCCCGGAACAGAGGAGGGCGAGGTTGTTTCGACTATTGCGATAGCAACAAGCTCAATAGTAACCACCTTGATTATTGCGCTCGGTGTATTCGGCCTTTCTGCGCTCACACCGATTCTCGATTCTCCCGTTTTAAAGCCTGCTTTTGACAATATTCTGCCCGCGCTGTTTGGCGGTCTCGGTGTTGTTTATATCAGCAAAAACTGGAAGCTTTCGGTAGCTCCCATCGTCTTTATGGTGGCGCTTTTCCTTTGCGTTCCCTCGCTTTCGGGCTCGGTTGGAATTCTTGTTCCCGTTGGCATTGCTATTGCCCTTATCGCAGGCAGAATTATGTATAATAAAGGTAAGATATAATGGAAATATTTTTGTATTCTCTTTTAGCTCTTTTCGTTATTTTTGTTCTCATTTTAGTTGTAAGGGCGCTGCTCTTTAAGCCTGCCGACCTGCCTGAGATAGAGGCAGAGGAAATTTCCTTAAATGAGAAGAAAATCGTCGACGATATGGTCGAGATGATTAAATGCAAAACCGTATCAAACCGTGATGAAAGCTTAGTTGACAGAGCGGAGTTTGCAAAATTTGAGGCTCTTTTAAAAGAAAGATTTCCCAATATTCACAAAACCGCAAGCCTTCAGAAGATAGGCGAAACCGGCCTGCTTTATCACATAGAGGGTGAGAGCAGCGAAAAACCCTCTGTCTGTATGGCGCACTATGATGTTGTACCCGTAAACGAGGAGCTCTGGACAAAGCCCGCTTTTGACGGACTTGTTGAGGACGGTTTTATCTGGGGCAGAGGAACGCTCGATACAAAAGGCACCCTCTGCGCTCTTATGGAAGCTCTCGAAAGCATGCTTGAAAGCGGCTATAAGCCTAAAAACGACCTTTATTTGTCCTTCTCGGGCGAGGAGGAGATTGACGGCGAGTCCTGCGCCGAGATAGTATCCTACTTTGAAAGCAAGGGAATAAAGCCCGCCTTTGTTCTTGATGAGGGCGGCGCCGTTGTAAATAACGTTTTCCCCGGGGTAAGCCGTGAGTGCGCCCTTATCGGAATTGCTGAAAAGGGCGGCGTAAATCTCAAGTTTTCGATAGACTCAAACGGCGGCCACGCCTCAACCCCGCCCGTTCATACAGTTTTGGGCAAGCTTTCTGATGCCGTAATGAGAATTGAAAACAAGCCCTTTAGGTATCAACTTGTAAAGCCCGTTCGGGAAATGTTTGATAAAATGGGCAGAAATTCAAGCTTTGTTATAAAGCTCGTTTTTGCAAATCTTTGGTGCTTTGCGCCGCTTCTTGCCTTTGCATTTAAAAAGCTTGGCGGCGAGATGAACGCAATGCTCCGAACAACCGTTGCCGTAACTCGTATGCAGGGTAGCGACGCCTATAACGTACTGCCGCCCAGCGCCTATTTCGGCGTAAATATGCGCCTTTTGGGTAACGACACTATTGAGAGCGCCGTTAAGTATCTTAAAAAGGTTATAAAGAACGACGATATTTCTATCGAGGTAGTAAACGGAATGAACCCCTCAATATGCTCCGACACCTCTTGCAAGGAGTGGGGAATTTTAGAGGAGGCTATCCGTGAGAGCTGGAGCGAGGCGATAGTTTCGCCCTATCTTATGATGGCCTGCAGCGACAGTAGGCACTACTGCCGCATAACCGATAGGGTATACCGCTTTTCCGCTATGCGCCTTTCCAAAGAGGAGCGGGCGATGATTCACGGAAACAACGAGCGCATCCCCATCGAAACCCTCTTAAAAACCGTCGAGTTCTACACAAGACTTTTAAAAAAGCTTTAAACAAAAAAGGAGCGGCGAGCCGCTCCTTTTGTTTTGAGCAATTTTTTTTGCAAAAAAGCTGTAAAAATGCAAAAATAGGGCGGAGGGTGTCTTGATTTCTTTTTCAAAAAAGTTTATAATGTATTTATATATGGACAAACAATGGCGAATAGCCTAATGAAAGGATAAACCGCTATGAAAATTATCTACAAAGACGGTACTGTTGCTGAGTGCCCCGCAGAGCAGGAGCTTGAAGTTATAAGGCATACTGCGGCTCATATTATGGCTCAGGCAATCAGCCGCCTCTATCCTCACGCAGACTTTGGTTACGGCCCCGCAACCGAAAAGGGTTTTTACTACGACGTTGATCTGGGCGACACCAAGCTTACCGATGAGGACCTTGTAAAAATAGAAAACGAGATGCGCAAAATCGTTAAGGAAAATCTTCCCATTAAATCCTACATTCTCCCCAGAGAAGAGGCTATAAAGCACATGGAGGAGAGGGGCGAGAAGTATAAGGTCGAGCACATCGGCGATCTTGACCCCGATGCCGAGATCAGCTTCTTTAAGCAGGGCGACTACGTTGATATGTGCGTCGGCCCCCACCTTTGCTACACAAAGGCTTTAAAGGCGTTTAAGATTACACAGCAGTCGGGCGCTTATTGGAAAAACGATAAGAACAATAAGATGCTTACAAGAATCAACGGCGTTGCTTTCAGGACTCAGCAGGAGCTTGACGATTATATGAAGCTTCTTGAAGAGGCTGAGCGCCGTGACCATAGAAAGATCGGCAAGGAAATGGGCCTCTTTATGCTTTGCGATGAGGGTCCCGGATTCCCGTTCTTCCTGCCCAACGGTATGAAGCTTAAGAACGCCCTTATTGATTACTGGCGTGAGCTTCACACCCGCAGCGGCTACGTTGAGGTTTCAACCCCCCTTATTATGAACCGCAAGCTCTGGGAGACCAGCGGCCACTGGGATCACTATAAGGATAATATGTATTCCACAGTTATCGACGATGAGGATTTCTGCATTAAGCCTATGAACTGCCCCGGTGGCGTTATGGTTTACCGCAGTCAGCTCCACAGCTATAGAGAGCTTCCTCTTAGAGTCGGCGAGCTTGGAATGGTTCACCGCCACGAGATGAAGGGCGCCCTGCACGGCCTTTTCAGAGTTCGTTGCTTTACTCAGGACGATGCCCACATCTTTATGCGCCGTGACCAGATTACCGACGAGATCATGAACGTTGTTCACCTCATCAACGAGGTTTACGAGAAGTTCGGCTTTAAGTATTTCATCGAGCTTTCAACCCGCCCCGAAGACAGCATGGGTAGCGACGAGGATTGGGAGGCAGCAACAGAGGGCCTTAAGGGCGCTCTTGAAAAGCTCGGCCTGCCTTATATCCTGAATGAAGGTGATGGTGCTTTCTACGGTCCTAAGATCGACTTCCACCTTGAAGACTCGCTTGGAAGAACCTGGCAGTGCGGAACAATTCAGCTCGACTTCCAGATGCCCATTAACTTTGAGCTTGAGTACGTTGACGAGAATAACGAGAAGCAGCGCCCCATTATGATCCACAGAGTTTGCTACGGCTCAATCGAGCGCTTTATCGGTATTCTTACCGAACACTTTGCGGGAAAATTCCCCTGCTGGCTCGCTCCCACTCAGGTAAAGGTTCTCACCCTGCCCGGAGTTGACGAGGAGTTTGCAAACAAGGTTTATGCAACCCTTAAGGACAACAAGGTAAGATGCGAGCTTGATAACAGAAACGAGAAGATCGGCTATAAGATAAGAGAGGCTCGTCAGGTTGATAGAGTTCCTTATATGGTCATCATCGGTGCAAAAGAGGTCGAAACTCAGACAGTTTCGGTCCGTGATCTTAAGACCGACCAAACCGTTTCTATGACTCTCGATGAGTTTGTAGCAAAGCTTAACACCGAGATTGCTGACAGAGTATAAATCCTCAAAAGCCAAGGCGAGCCTTGGCTTTTGATTTTAAGGTTGTGAAAAAATGAAAAACAGATATAATTTTACCCTGCGTCTGCGCGCATCGGACTTTGACTGCAATAGGCAGATAAAGCCTTCCGCAATCCTTGATCTCTTTCAAGAGGCGGCGGGAGCGCACGCCAAGGAGCTTGGAATAGGCTTTGAGGATATAATCGAAAAAGGTCTGCTCTGGGTCATCACAAAGGAAAAATTCGAGGTTTTAAAGCAGCCTAAAATGCACAGCGAGGCGGTTGTTCACACCTGGCCTCTTGAGCCTTCAAGGGTAACCTTCCAGAGAGAATATCTCATTGAAAGCGTAGAGGGTGAGCCGCTTGTAAAGGGAACGAGCGAGTGGGTAATAGTGTCGGCAGAGAAGAGAAGAATAGTGCCTGTTAAAGACCTTTATCCTCTTGACTCTTACGTTGAGGATAAGATGTTCGAGGGCAAGTTTACAAAGGCTACGGACTTTGAGACCGCCGATTTTGAAAGCCTCGTAACACCTGCCTTCTGCGACCTTGATATGAATTACCACGTTAACAATATCAAGTATGCCGATTATGTTTTAAACGCCGCCAACTTAAAGGGCAGGAAAATAACGTTTTTCCAGCTTGATTTTCACAAAGAGGTTAAAAAGGATGATGAAATTTGTCTGCTTGTAGCAGATATGGGCGAGCAGATTTTGGCAAAAGGCTTAAATGCGGCAGGGGAAAAGATGTTTTGCTGCGAAATTAAGGTTAAATAAGCCAAAACCGCTTGCTTTTGCCAAAACTTTGTGCTAAAATGTATGTATATTTGAAAGGCTATGACGGAAACAAGTAAAGCAAATCAGCCCTTTAAGAGAGTATCCGGTTGGTGCGAGGATATAAGAGCCTTTGTTTGAATACATTCCTGAGCTGCTGCCTGAAATTTTAGTAGGGTAAGACGGGGGCGCCCGATACAGCGCTTGTGTCAAGAACACAGTGAGGGTCGGCTTGCGAAGGTCGGCTTAACAGAGGTGGTACCACGATAATTCGTCCTCTGCTCTTAGGAGCAGAGGATTATTTTTTGGAGGATGTAAAAATGAAAATTTATGAAGAACTTGTTGCTCGTGGACTTATCGCGCAGGTAACAGACGAAAAGGAGATAAGAGAGCTTATCAATAACGGCGGCGCCCGCTTTTATATCGGCTTTGACCCCACGGCAGACTCTCTGCACGTAGGTCATTTTATGGCGCTCTGTCTTATGAAAAGGCTTCAGCTTGCGGGGAATAAGCCTGTAGTGCTTATCGGCGGCGGAACTGCACATATCGGAGACCCCTCGGGCAGAACCGATATGCGTTCTATGATGACTGCTGAAACCATAGGGCACAACAGCGACTGCTTTAAAAAGCAGATGGAGCGCTTTATCGAGTTTGGCGAGGATAAAGCAATTATGGTAAACAACGCCGATTGGCTTTTGAAGCTTAACTACGTTGAGCTGCTTCGCGACGTTGGCGCTTGCTTCTCAGTAAACAATATGCTCAGAGCCGAGTGCTATAAGCAAAGAATGGAAAAAGGTCTCAGCTTCTTGGAGTTTAACTATATGATAATGCAGTCCTACGACTTCTATTATCTGCACGAGCATTACGGCTGTAATATGCAGTTCGGCGGCGACGATCAGTGGAGCAATATGCTCGGCGGTACCGAGCTTATCCGTAAAAAGACGGGCGACGACGCTTATGCAATGACCATCACTCTGCTTCTTAACAGCGAGGGCAAAAAGATGGGCAAGACCGCAAGCGGAGCGGTCTGGCTTGATCCTAATAAGACCTCGCCCTTTGAGTTCTATCAGTATTGGCGTAACGTTGATGATGCTGACGTTATGAAATGTATCAGAATGCTCACCTTTATTCCTCTTGAGGAAATTGAGGAAATGGAAAAGTGGGAAGATAACCGCATCAACGAAAAGAAGGAGATCCTTGCCTACGAGCTTACCGCTCTTGTTCACGGTGAGGAAGAGGCAACCCGTGCAAAAGAGGTTTCTCACTCGCTCTTCTCGGGTCAGGGCGATGACTCTAATATGCCTACCACTGAGCTTGCTGATGCAGACGTTGCCGATGAGGGAATGGGCATAATCGACCTTATGCTCGCTTGTTCACTCGCTTCAAGCCGCGGCGAAGCCAGAAGGCTTATCGAGCAGGGTGGCGTTTCGGTAGACGGCGAAAAGGTTACTGCAATCGGTGCGGTGATTGCAAAGACTGACCTTGTTAGCGGTGTCAAAATCAAAAAGGGCAAAAAAGTCTTCCATAGAGCTATTATTAAATAAAAAAAGAGGGTGGCTTTTTGCCGCCCTCTTATTGATTATGCAGTAAAAATTTGGTATAATAAATTTATTATCTTAAAGGAGGAGTAAAAATGCTTGATTACAGATATGACGTTCAGCTTCTTATAGAGGGTGAGGACCTTGATGAAGATGCGATTTATGACTATTTTGTGGAGAATTTTAAGGGCGACTGCTTAATCGCAACCGGCGATGAAGAACTTATTAAAATT
The DNA here is from genome assembly GCA_964508295.1 of uncultured Oscillospiraceae bacterium. GTDB lineage: Bacteria > Bacillota > Clostridia > Oscillospirales > Ruminococcaceae > SIG578. The sequence goes on from CAZDSQ010000005.1 coordinate 39,163, forward strand.
CATTTTCACACCAACGAGCCTTGGCTTGTTCTAGAGTACTGCAGAAGTCTCGGCGAAATTTTTGACATAGTTGTTGAGGATATGGACAGACAAGCGAGAGGATTAAAAGGCTGATGCTTAAAAAATTTGTATCTTATTATAAACCGCATAAAAAGCTCTTTGCGCTTGATATGCTGGCATCGTTTTTCATTTCGGCACTCGGTATGGTTTACCCTATAGTAACCCGAACAATGCTAAACGATTATATCCCTAATAAGAATATTCGTATGATACTGATTTTCGGCGCGTCGCTGCTTGTAATTTACTTTGTGCGAATGCTGTTGCGCTATTTTGTTCAGTATTACGGACATATGATTGGAATAAGAATGCAGGCGCAGATGCGGCTTGAAATGTTTGAAAAGCTCCAAAAACTGCCTTTCGGATTTTTTGACGAGAATGAAACAGGCAAAATAATGTCCCGAATTACAAGTGACCTTTTCGATGTTGCCGAGCTCGCTCATCACGGCCCCGAAAATCTGTTTATTTCGGGAATTATGGTTGTTGCCTCATTTGCTTACCTTATGAGCATCAACGTTCCGCTTACGCTCATAGTTTTTGCCTGCGTGCCTCTCTTACTGCTTTCGGCATACTATTTCAGAAAGAAAATGCACGATGCATTTATGGAAAGCCGAAAGAGTAACGCGCAGATAAGCGCGGCGGTTGAAAGCAGTATAACGGGAATCAGAGTTACAAAGGCGTTTAATAACTCTGAAATCGAGATCGATAAATTTCAGGACGGCAATGAGCGCCTTATAGCCGCAAGAAGACGCGGTTATAACGCGATGGGCAAATTCCATTCAATAACAAGCTTTGTAACAGATATATTTAACATCATCGTTCTTATTGCGGGAGGACTTTTCCTTTACCACGGTCAGATAAATTTCGGTGATTACTCGTCATTTATAATCTCTATAAACCTTTTCATAAATCCCATTATGACCCTTGCAAACTTTATGGAGCAGTTCCAGAACGGCGCAACCGGCTTTAAGAGATTTCTTGAAATAATGGACGAAGCCGAGGAGCAGGAAGAGCCTGACGCAAAGGCGCTTAAAAATGTGCGTGGCGATATTTCGTTTGAGGACGTTGTATTCTCGTATAATAACGCTGCCGTGCCTGCAGTTAACGGCGTTTCCTTTGAGATAGAGAGCGGAAAAAAGATAGCCTTTGTTGGTGAATCGGGCGGCGGAAAAACCACCATCTGCCACCTTATCCCGAGGTTTTACAGTATTGACAGCGGAAGCATCAGGATTGACGGCGTGGATATAAGAAAAATAACTCTGCCGTCACTTAGAGATAATATCGGAATAGTCCAGCAGGACGTTTTCCTGTTCGGCGGCACTCTGCGCGATAATATTATGTACGGAAAAGCGGACGCGACCGAGGAGGAAATGATAGAGGCAGCCAAAAAGGCAAAGATTCACGATTTTGTTATGTCGCTTCCCAACGGTTACGATTCCGAGATAGGTGAGAGGGGAGTCAAGCTCTCGGGCGGACAAAAGCAGAGGATTTCGATTGCACGAATTTTCCTCAAAAACCCTGCAATACTTATTCTTGACGAGGCAACAAGCGCCCTTGACAACACAACCGAAATTATCATTCAGAGCGAGTTTGACAAGCTCTGCGAGGGAAGAACCACACTTATAGTTGCCCATAGGCTTTCAACGGTTAAGAATGCCGACGAGATAATCGTGGTGTCTGAAGGAAAGATAACCGAGCGCGGCTCGCACGATGCTCTGCTTGAGCAAAACGGCACCTATGCTCACCTTTACAGAGAGCAGTTCAGAGAAAACGAGCAGTAAAACGGGAGATGTGAAATATGCTTATAGGTCAGTTTTGGGGAACAAGCGATGCCAACGCAATTCCTGCAACCTATTGCGATTGCGAAGTTTGCAAAGAGGCGAGGGAAAAAGGCGGGAAGTACGTAAGAACCCGTTCCTGCTTCAGACTGAGCGATAAGGTTATGATAGACCTTGGCGCAGATGCAGTAACGCAGGCTATGAAATACGGCCCGATTTGCAACGTTCAGCACTATTTGTTTACGCACACCCATGAGGACCATCTGAATCCTCACGCTATAATACAGGCATCTTGGAACAGAGAAAAATGCAACATGCCTTTTAATTATTATTTTACCGACGAAGCTTATAAAATAGTCGATTGCTGGAGAAATAATGAGTGGGTATTAAAGGGCCGGGTAAGAAAATTTGAAGAACAGGGAATTGTGAGGTTTCATAAGCTTGAATACGGCAAAAGAGCTAAGATCGACGAGTTTGAGGTTATTGCCTTTAGAGGTAATCACGTAGGAAATATGAAAGAAAACTCTGCTATGTACCTGTTCTTTCTGCCTGACGGCAGAACTCTGTTTTATGGCCTTGACAGCGGCAGGTATTACACTGAAACAATAGAAGCGCTCAAACAGTATAAAATTGATATTTTTATCAGCGAGTCTACCTTTGGGGTAGACAAAGAGTGCGCCGACGGTATGCATATGAATATGCAGGACGTTCGTCAGATTATCGGCACACTTTACGATCAGGGAACCGTAACCGACAAAACCCGCCTGTATCTTACTCATGTAAGCCACAGGGGCGGCTTTGATGAGATGGAAAAGGCAATAAAGGAGCTGGATTTTCCTATACCTACGACCCTTGCCTATGACGGACTGAAAATATTTTAAAAACAAAAAAGCAAGGAGCGAAAAAGTGATGTCCTTAGCGGAGAATTTGAAAAATCACTCAATTCTTGTTGAGAAGAACCAGCATCGCATTTGTATGTACAAATGCAGTAGGGCAGTAGCCCAAACCC
>CAZDSQ010000006.1:0-41675 GCA_964508295.1 uncultured Oscillospiraceae bacterium
AAAGAAACGCAAGACTTGATTCACGCAATAGTACCTGAATCTAGCGCGTCTGCCAGTTCCGCCACATCCGCATATATAGAAAAAGCACAATGCTTTTTCATTTGTTGTTTGATTTGGGGCAGCCGCGCCCCGCGGTACTCTTGCGGTGCCCGAAAATTTTTCGCTTTTTGCTCAAATTTTCGACCGCTGCGCCATTTTTTCCTTCGCTTATTCTCGCTTAAGCGAGCGCTCGGTCAAAATGCTGCCAGTTCCGCCACATCCGCAAATATCCCTCTGATTTTTACACGGTGAGGTTAACCGAGGCGGAGTCTTTAACTTTATCCGCATATATACTCGAACTTTTCAAATCGAGCATAAATGAGTATAACACAGAGGTTTTATTATGTCAAGCCGAAATCGGCGTTTTTGGGCAAAAAATTAGTATTTGGCTCGGGTGTTTACGCCGAGAACGGCGCCAAGCAGAGAAGGTAAAAGACAAAGCGGCGCTCTGCCCAAAATGGTGTTGCTCACGCTTTCATCGGGGATGAAAAGGTCTGCAATAAAAATGAGGGCAAAAAGCAGCGCGCCAATAAGAATGCCCAGATATAGCCCCTGCTTGTGATGCATTTTGCCCGCTATAAACGCGCCAATAAAGGCAGAAATGCCGATTATCGCCATCGAAATGGGGAAAATGCTTTTGTGCGGCAGATCAGCAAGTGTCAGCGCAAGGGCTGCCAGCAGAGAAAAAAAGATGCACAAAACAAGAGCCGCCCCGACTCCGATCAAAACATATTTAATAAGTGTTGCGGCAGGACTAAGCTGCACGGCTCTTTCTCTTCTTTTCATAACCCTTCCCCTTTTGCAAAGAATATAAAAAGCGCAAAGAAAATTCAATGCGCTTTTTATACACTATATGCGTAAGGAACTAAAAACAGAACTGTTTTTGTCTTACTGAGCGTCGTGAATTGTGTTGTTCTGAGCAACTGCCCAACGAGCAATGCGGACCTTGCTTCTGTCGCTTCCGGTTTCGATAACAACGGTGTCTTCCTTAAGGCTGGCAACTATACCGATAATTCCGCCGGTAGTAACAACCTCGTCACCGATCTGAAGGTTGCTTCTCATATCCTGAACTTCTTTTTCTCTCTTTTTCTGAGGACGAATCATAAAGAAGTACATAACAACGAACATAAGAATAAGGGGGATAAACATTGTGAGGGTGCTCATAAGGCTCCCCTGCTGTGCCTGAGAAGATGTGTTAGATGCTGTGTCGAGTAAAAAGTACATTTTTAACTACCTCCAATTAAGTTAAGTTAATTATACACAATATTTTTACAATATGCAAGAACTTTATTTTAAACACAATGTGAACGAATTATCTGCAAATATCGCCAACGCCGTCTAGTATATACTGCGGACGGTAGGAGAAGCTGTCGACCTCAGAAAGCGAGGTAACGCCCGATAAAACCAGCAGGGTATCAACCTCGGTTTGAATACCAGCGATAATGTCGGTGTCCATTCTGTCGCCGATTATGACGGTTTCTGCTCGGCGGCAGCCTATCTGCTTCATGGCGTGGCGCATCATAAGGGGATTGGGTTTGCCGATAAAATATGCGCTCTTACCGGTTGCGATCTCAATAGGAGCGGCGAGCGCCTTGCAGGCGGGGATAATTCCTGCTTCACTCGGGCCTGTAAGGTCGGGATTTGTGCCAATGAGCTTCGCGCCGCCCAAAACAAGCCTTACCGCGTGCTCAATTTTTTCAAAATTGTAGGAGCGGGTCTCGCCGACAACAACATAGTCGGGGTTGTAGTCGTTCATGCTGATTCCCGCCTCGTAAAGCGCGTAAACAAGACCCGGCTCGCCTATAACATAGGCACTGCCGCCGGGGCATTGCGTCTGTAAAAATGAAGCGGTTGCCATAGCCGAGGTGTAGAAGTGGTCCTCGCTGACGTCAAGCCCAAGCCTTTTGAGCTTTTGCGAAAGCTCCTTGGGCGAGCGCTCGCTGCTGTTTGTTAAAAACAGGAACTGCTTGTCCTCTGCTTTGAGCCAGTCAACGAACTCCTGCACTCCGTCTAAAAGGCGGTTTCCGTGATATATAACACCGTCCATATCACTTATAAAGCCTTTTTTGTTTTTCATTATTTCTTTGAAATTCTCGGGGATCTGCATAGTTTACCCTCCTTAAATTCTCTTGCCTAAAACATCGATATATTTGTTATAAAACTCGTCGTATCTGTCCTCGTCAAGTGACTTTCTGATTTCTGCCATCAGGTGATTGTAGAAATACAGATTGTGGGTAACCGCAAGGCGCATGCCCAGCATCTCCTTTGCCTTGAAAAGATGACGGATGTATGCCCTTGAGTGACGGCGGCAGGTGGGGCAGTTGCAGTTTTCGTCGATAGGCCGCTCGTCGTGCTCGTACTTGGCATTCATAATATTCATTGTGCCGTTAAAGGTAAACAGGTGCCCGTGTCTTGCGTCGCGGCTTGGCATAACGCAGTCAAAAAGGTCAACGCCCAGCTTTACGGCTTCTAAGATATTCTGCGGAGTTCCGACACCCATAAGATACCTTATCTTGTTTTTGGGCATGTGCGGCTCGACCGCCGAAATAACTCGGTACATCTCCTCGGCGCTCTCACCGACTGCAAGACCACCGATTGCATATCCGTCAAGGTCGAGCTTGGCAATTTCTTTCATATGCTCAACTCGTAGGTCATCGTAGGTGCAGCCCTGGTTTATGCCGAATAAAAGCTGATGGGGATTGACCGTGTCGGGAAGGGAATTGAGCCTTGCCATCTCGTCCTTGCAGCGCATAAGCCAGCGGGTAGTGCGCTCGCAGGATGCCTTGGCGTACTCGTAGGGGGCGGGGTTTTCAACACACTCATCAAAGGCCATGGCAATGGTTGAGCCGAGGTTTGACTGTATTCTCATACTCTCCTCGGGGCCCATAAAAATTGGATGCCCATCAAGATGGGAGCGGAAATACACACCCTCCTCCTCAATTCTGCGAAGCTTTGAGAGGGAGAAGACCTGAAAGCCGCCGCTGTCAGTCAGTATCGGACCGGGAAAGCCTGTAAACTTGTTAAGACCGCCCAACTCGCGAACAAGCTTGTCTCCAGGGCGCAGATGCATATGGTAGGTGTTGCAGAGCTGGACCTGACAGTCGATGTTAAGAAGGTCGTAGGCCGAGAGGGCACCCTTTATAGCTCCCGCCGTTGCAACATTCATAAAGGCAGGCGTCTGAACGGTGCCTTTGACAGTTTTAAACTCGCCGCGTCGTGCTCTGCCGTTTTGTTTAATAAGACTAAACATAAATTCTCCTATTTTCCAAACGAATCGTGAGCAATTTCCTTGTAAAGCTCGGTTTCTTTTACCTTTAAAGAAGCGGCAATTTCTTCGAGGGTTTCTTCGTAAATCTGCTCTGCATATACTGCCGCAACGCTCTCTGCGTTTTCGGTCAGGTATTCTGTGTCGTTTTCAAGCCTGTGAATGATAAAATAGCAGCTCTGTGCAAAGACGACCTCGCTGGTCTCTCCAACCTTAAGAGTTGTTAAATCGTAGCCCAAGGACTCGGAGATTGCCGCAGCATCATAGTAGCTTTGCAGGTCAGCCTCATAATCGTCCTCACTCATATATTTTTTCATTGTATCGGCAAAAGAAGCGCCGTTTTTAATTTCGGCTAATGCGGCATCCGCTGTTTTCTTGACTTCTGCTTTGTTTGTTTCGTAGTCCTCGGTTGATAATGATAGACCGTCGTCATCAAGATAAGAAACGGGGAAGTACATATTCATAAATCGGGAGTGGCTGTCGGCGTAGCCTTTAACTGCGTCTTCGGTAGTAAAAACAATTTTGTTTGTTTCGCTGTCAGTTCCGCAGAGGGTCTCAGCCATTTTTAAATCAAGAGCATTTATTTCAAGCGCCATTTTGTAAACATCGTTTGTTAGGTTGTTTTCCTCTAAAAGAGCATTATAGTCAGCGGAGTTTCCCGCACTTTCAAAGGCGCTTTTCATTGTGTCGTCAATTTCCGAAAGCTCCTCATCGGTAAGCTCATAACCATATTTTTCAGCAAGCTCAATAACAGCAAACATAAACTTAGTCTGATCAATGACTTCATCTGCAAGCATTTCAGCGTTTTCTTCTTCTGAAAAATCTATAGTAGAGTCCTCGTTGAGTAGGCCGCTTTTAACCGAAAGATAGCAATAACGGAAAAATCCGAGCGATACATCATAATCCCCGATTTCAAGAACTGTCTGGTTTGCGGAATATTCTTTGTCGTTAACCGTGATTTTTTCGTCTGATTCAGGAGAACAGGAGCAAAGCACAGTGACAAAAACGAATATTGCAGTTAGGATCGATAAAGCCTTTTTAAGCATAAAAACACTTCCTTTATTTAATTTCACCAAGGCTGAGGGCTTTTAGGTAGGCATTGATAAAGCCGTCGATATCTCCGTCCATAACAGCGTCAATGTTCCCCATTTCAAAGCCTGTGCGGTGGTCTTTTGCAAGGGTGTAGGGCATAAAGACATATGAGCGAATTTGTGAGCCCCAGGCAATTTCCTTCTGAACGCCCTTGATGTCCTCTATCTTTTCAAGATGCTCGCGCTCTTTAATTTCGAGGAGCTTTGATTTGAGCATCTTCATAGCCATTTCTCTGTTCTGGTGCTGGCTCCGCTCGTTCTGGCAGGCAACGATAATGCCTGTCGGAATGTGGGTTATGCGGATAGCCGACTCGGTCTTGTTAACGTGCTGACCGCCTGCACCGCTTGAGCGGTAGGTGTCAACCTTTAAGTCGTCGTCAGAAATCTCAATTTCGGCATCGTCTTCGATTTCGGGCATAACCTCGAGCGATGCAAAGGAGGTGTGCCTTCTTCCCGACGAGTCAAAGGGCGAAACACGCACAAGTCTGTGAACGCCCGACTCGGATTTTAAAAAGCCGTAGGCGTTTGTGCCCTCTATCGAGATAACAGCGCTCTTAATGCCAGCCTCGTCGCCGTCGAGCATATCAAGAGTCTTAACCTTGAAGCTGTGACGCTCTGCCCAGCGGCAAAACATTCTGTAGAGCATAAGCGCCCAGTCCTGAGCCTCTGTTCCGCCTGCGCCTGCGTGTAAGGTTAAAATGGCGTTGTTGGCGTCGTACTCACCGCTGAGTAGGGTCTCGAGTTTAAGGCTCTCGTAAGCGGCAACAAGCTCGTCGTAGCCCTGCTTAGCATCGGGGTAAAGCGACTCGTCGTCGCCCTCAATGGCAATTTCCAAAATGGTCTGCGCATCGTCGAATTTCTCTGAGAGAGCGTTGTATCTTGAAATTTTGCCCTTTATGGTGCTTATCTGCTTTAAAACAACCTTGGAGTTTTCGGTGTCGTTCCAAAAGCCGTCTGCGGTAGTCTTTTCCTCAAGAGCGGCAAGCTCTCCTGTTATCTTTTCAATACCGCAGGCCTCGTACATTTCCTGCACCCTGGGTTTCATAGCATCGAGCTGAAGCTTCAGTTCGTCTAATTCAAGCATAGTTACATTCCTTTCGTTGAGGTTTACAGTGCTCGTAATCGTAGGGGTCTCGCCCGCGGGTCATTCGTGAATGACCCCTACAAAATTACTCATACATTTATTGCTGTGTTGGGGAGTAAGTAAATTATTGGGCACCATTTTATTTTAAAACAGCTTAATCTATATTATTATAAGATATTTGGGTGATAATGTAAAGATGAAAACAAAAAAATAAATTGTAAAAATGCTGTAAACTGCGGGGGAATATGTTAAAAAATACTTGACAATTTTGCTTAAGTTGTATATGATATAAAGTGCGCCGCTGTGGCGGAACAGGCAGACGCAAGGGACTTAAAATCCCTCGGTGGCAACACCGTACCGGTTCGATTCCGGTCAGCGGCACCAAAACGAAAATCCATCCTCGAAAGAGGGTGGATTTTTGTTTTGTAATATTCATTCTTCATTATTCACTATTCATTATTCATTAAAATGGATTTCCGTAATGAATAATGAATGATGAAGTCGCTTCGCTAATGAATAATGAAAAATAAGTAGATGTGTCCTTTTTGCTGCAAAGGTATTGACAAAAGCGTCTATTGCTGATAGACTAAAATTAAAGAAAACAAAACACGGCAGGAGGGGCAGAAATGAACGATAAAAAGGCTAAAAGAGAAAAAATCACAACAACCATAGTAAATATCGTATTTGTAGTATCACTTTTGTCGGCAATAATATTGCCTATCCCCTTGGTAGTTGCTTCCAACAACAATGTCGGAATAAAGGGCAGTCCTTTTTGCTATATGACTCCCGAGTTTGTTGTTAGATTAGTATGTGGAGCACCTGATGAAATAGAAGAAGATATCCTAACTCCCGAAAAATATCTGACCTACTATAACAAAAAGATTTTCTCGCACGATGCGACAGTTACATATACATTTGATGGCCTTAGTGGACTGATCGGTGTCAGAGCGGAGCTTACTGTTCCAAAGGGAGAGTCGGAAACGATATGCAATGACATTCGTGAAAAGATGTGTGAAACCTATTCCAAGAGCGAGAGCTTTTTCGAAGAGGAAAACGGAAGATTTGGCAGACATAACGGCTCTGCAGGAGATTTTGCTTGGGGTACGGATGAGGTAGCGATTTCGTTCTCTGACGACAAAGTTATTATCAATGCTTACGTACTTATGTAACTAAACTTTGGGCGCCCGCCAAAGCGGGCGCCCAACTTTTCTTTTTGCTGAAAAATTGTTATAAATATTGTTAAATATACACAAAAATTTTAAGCTGATTTTGGCAGTATGATTATTGCCTCAAAAGCCCAAATGTGATAAAATTGTTTTATACTTTGTCATAAAATAGGAGAAAAGATTATGGATAACAATTTGCTTCAAAAATACTATGCCTGCGCTCAGGATATTCAGAGCGAGGTCCGCAAGGTAGTTCTCGGCAAGGACGATATTATCGAGAAAATTCTTGCAACTGCTCTTGCAGGCGGTCACGTGCTTCTTGACGATATCCCCGGTGTTGGTAAAACCACACTTGCGCTGGCGTTTTCCTATGCTACAAGCATGGACTATCATAGAATGCAGTTTACCCCTGACGTTTTGCCCAGTGACGTTACAGGCTTCTCGGTCTACGATAAAAAGACCGATAGCTTTGTCTACAAGGAGGGCGTTGCTATCTGTAACCTCTTTTTAGCAGATGAAATTAACCGTACATCTTCAAAAACACAGTCGGCTCTGCTTGAGATAATGGAGGAGGGCAAGGTTACCGTTGACGGTGTAAACCACACCCTGCCCCAGCCCTACGTTGTAATCGCAACACAAAACCCCATCGGCTCGGTCGGTACACAGATGCTCCCTGACTCTCAGCTCGACAGATTTATGGTCTGCGTTTCAATGGGCTATCCCTCAATGGCTGACGAGATCTCCATCCTTAAGGGCAGACAGAAGGTCAACCCCTTAAACGACGTTAAGGCGGTTGCCACCAAGGAAGATATTATTGCTATGAAGGACATAGTCAGCGAGGTCTATACCGACGATAAGATCTATGAGTACATAGCCGCAATCGCTGACGAAACCAGAAAGAGCGAAATGTTAAAGCTCGGTCTTAGCCCCCGTGGCTCGCTCGCGCTCGCCAGATCCGCAAGAGCGGTCGCCTTCCTGCACGGCAGAGATTATGTTATTCCTGATGACGTTGCCTTTATCTTCTTTGACGTTGCAACTCACAGAGTTGTAGTAAGCGCAAAGGCAAAGATCTCGGGCGCAACAACCAAAGAAATTCTCGCAGGTATTCTCGCTAAGGTTCCTGCACCTAAACTTACACAAGGAAAATAATAATGTTTATATTTAAATTGATCTATCTTGCCATAGCGGTAGTTTCAGCGGCATTTTTTGTGCTGTATCGGGATATTCTTTCCTTTATATTGCTTTTGGTAATTCTGGCGGTCCCTGTGCTTCTCTTTGTGATTGTTGTAGGTATGCGCTTGGGACTTCGCGTAAGCTGTGAGTGCGAGGAGAGCGCCGCGTCAGCGGGACAGAAGGCGCGCCTTTCGCTTAAAGTATCAAACTACTTTATATTCCCTATAACACAGCTTACTCTTTATATCCGCTGTCAGAACAGCTTTTTTGAAAAGCCCGATAAGCTTGAGCTCAATTTCTATGCATCTCCCTTTACAAAGAATGTTCACGATATAGAAATTGACTCTGAGCATACAGGAAATGTTAAGATTCTTGTTACCAAGGCAAAGGTTTTTGACTATTTCGGAATTTTTTCTCTGCCCGTCAGAATAAAGAAAAAATATACTGTGACCTTCCTGCCTAAAACAGAGCAGCTTGATATTGCCGTAAATCAGAATATTCATAGCTTAAGCGAGTCAAATCTCTTTTCAAAGCACAAGCCCGGCGACGATCCGTCCGAGGTTTTTGCGATAAGAGATTATGTTCCCGGAGATAAGCCTAATCATATCCATTGGAAGCTAAGCTCAAAGCAGGACAGCCTTATCGTTAAGGATTACAGCCTGCCCATAAGCAAATCTGTTTTGCTCCTTCCCGAGCTTTTCATAAGCGGAAGCGGTGCCGATGCAGACCTTGTAGATACTGTTTTTGAGGTCGTAACCTCAATATCCCACAGCCTTATTGACACCGAAATTCAGCATAGCATCGGCTGGTATAATCCAAGGGATAAGGTCTACTGCACTCAGGAGATCAACGGGTATGACGGCTTGTATGCAACGCTAAGGCTCATTTTTGAAAGCGCAAAGCACTATTATGAGCCGCACCTTGCGTCAATGCCCGAGCAGTATCAGCTAAACATTTCAAACATTGTATATGTTTCGCCTAATATCAGCTCTGACCATCTTGACGCCCTCGCATTTTCCAGAAATCCTAACGCCTTGTGCACTGCTATAAGCGTTGTTGCAAGCGATAGCGATAGCGAGATCATCGCAAATGACGATATAAATGTCATCGCGGTAAAAGAGGGTATGGTCTTTGAGTGCCTTAATGAAACATTTATTTAGGAGATAAAATGAAGAAAAGAAACAAGAAGCTGACGGTGGATAACGGCATTTCGGTTTCCTACCGTGTAAACAGCAATGAGAGGGTAAAGATACCATTTCTCAATGATATAATGCTGATTCTGCTTACGTTTATTGCAATGGTCGGCAGTATAATGACCTTTGCCACCATTCTCGAGCTTGAGGTGATGGAAAGTATCGTTATTCCCTGGCTTGCGGTCTTCTCGGCGGTATTCGGCGTGCTTTATAAGCTTATAAAAAAGCGCAGATGGCTTGTGTTTATAGGCTCTGCAGTCCTCGTGGGTCTGCTTGTGCTTGTTTTCTGGGAAGAGGTGTATAAGGGCGCTGTTCTCCTCTTTGATCAGGGTCACGCCACCATCAATTACTTTATGGCGTGGGACGATGTTGACCCCACATTTGAGTGGGAGCCTACCTTCTACAACCTTACAAATTTTGTCATTCTGCTCTTTTCCGTTCTGCTTTGCACCTTCGTTTCGTATTTCATAGTTGTAAAGACCAGCTTTATAGCGGTGTTTTTATTAACCTTCCCGTTTTTTGAAATAGGCGCCGCTTTCGGCGCTGTGCCTAAGCTTTTCTACTTCTCTATGATGGTTGCCACATGGGCGGCAGTTTTGACCATCTCGAGAGTATCAAACTCCAAAAGTAAGATTAAAAAGGCGGGAGGTAAAAAGCGCAAAAAGCGTGACGAGGCGGCAAAGGGAAAATTTGCAGCAAGCGCAGTCGTAATCGCGCTTGCAACCATCTGCCTGTTTGTCTTTGCGTCTGAAATATTGAATGTTATCGACTTTTCGCGGAGCAAGGATATCGACAAGCTGCGCACAGACACCAAGAATTATGCAACCAATGTTTACGACTATATTACGGGTAAGGACCACGACGGAAGCCTTAAGGAAGGTAAGCTCTTAGAGGTTGATGACAGAAATATCAAGGATAGGCATTACTTCTCGGTAGAAACCTCGATCTTGTGGACTAATAAGAACATAAGATTTAAAGGCTATACCGCATCTACCTATAACAACAACGAGTGGGGTCAGCTTGATAATTACGACGAGTACAGCGACCTTTTTGAAAAGATAGAGGACAATCAGTACAAAATAGCGGCGGTAAACGGCGAGCTTTTGCAGACCTATCAGGGTAGGCACGCCTACGAGTATTCAAAGATACGCATTTATGATTTCCGCCGCGTAAAGAGCTATGCATTTCAGACCTACTGCTCGATCTTTGATAGCAGTTTTTCTCCATACAAAAATGATGTCGGCGTAACGCCCGACAATAAGCTTGACTATTCCTATACCACATATATCGGTCTTTCTAATATATATGACATAACCAAATCTGAGCTTTATAAAGACAGTACCTTTTCGGATATATGGGAGGAATACGGCAATTTTGTACAAAAAGAGTACACCTCTTCTCAGATCGCAAGTTCTGTTCAGGAGCTTACAGACAGTTTTAACGCCGAGAGCAGAAACGATCTCATTGACAAAATTCGATATTACCTTAAAGAAAACACCGAGTACAGCCATAAGTTCAATAAATGCCCCAAGAATAAGGACTTTGTTGATTACTTTCTGTTCGACGAACAGCGCGGCTATAGTACCCACTATGCAACCGCGGCGGCAGTTATGCTTCAGTCGCAGGGGTATCCCGCAAGATATGTTGAGGGCTACTTTATTCCGATGCAAGCCGCAAACAACTCATACATAAATGAGGACGGAAACCTTATATTTGATGTTACCGATAAGTATGCTCACGCATGGATAGAGATATATGACGCTACTTACGGCTGGATTCCCGTTGAGGTAACCCCTGGTTACTGGTCGGGACTCTTTGAGGATGAGCTTCAAGCGCAGATAAACGACAACTCGCCAAAAGAAGAGGAGGGCGCATCTGAGCCTAAGCCTGAAGAGGAAATAAATGATGACGATGTCAACAATCCCAACGTCAGCGATCAGCCCCCAGAGGATAATTTTGTCGGAGCAATGGGCGGAATAAGCGGCGGCAGAGGACTTACTCCCGGTGAAAAGGCCCTTATTGCAATAATCGCAACAATCCTTCTTTCGATTATAGGCTGGCTCGCGTTCCATTATATCTACGCGTCGGTACGGCGCAAAAAGCTCGGCAGTAAGGACGCTAATGTGGTAATAGATGCCGCATATAAGTACTTTTTACGGCTTGTAACCTATGAGGGTGTTGACTGCAAGAACATTCACTCGTATCTGGTGTTTGCAGATGAGTGTGCAGAGAAATCGAGTTATCTCGATAAGCAGCAAAACAGAAAGTTCTTTGCAGTGCTTCTCAAAAATGCCTTCTCGCAAAGCGGCGCAACGCAGGGAGAGGCAATGCTCTGCGCAGAGTATGTAAACAGATACGCTGAGGTAATGTATAACGCCCTGCCTGCACATAAAAAGTTCGTGTTCAAAATGTTTAAACAGCTGTAAAAAAGGCACCCCGCGGGGTGCCTTTTTTAAGTGAAGAGTTAAAAGTGAATAGTGAAGAGGTGAAGGTTTTGCTTCGCAAAACCGTTTAATTTAATATTATCCACAAATAAAACATCGTAGGGGCGCTTCACGAAGCGCCCGTTTTTGTGGTTTGTATAATTGGCGGGCGAACATAGTTCGCCCCTACGAAATATAACCAACATATATTTATAAAATAATTATCACATTTTGTGATAAAATCAACAATTTAAATTATGATATGCTATAATAAAGTTACAATGTATAGTAAAAACAAAAAGGACGGCACAACTATGACAATTCTTGAAAACCTATACAACGGAAACATTGATGTTGTTGAAAGATCCATAAAAAAGGGAAGTGAATATGATAGGCTAACAAAACTTGCATCAGAGCTTGAGGATAAGCTTATGGAAAGCATAAGCGGGCAGGAAAAGGAGCTTTTTGAGAAAATTCTTGAACTGATATATGGCCAAGAGGAGATATTGCTTACCGATACCTTTGTAGAGGGCTTTCGTTTGGGCGCACAGATCATGCTTGAAATACTCACAGAGCCAAAAAGACAACTCACCCCAATTTACGAAAATGAATAAAAGGCAAAAGGCACCCGTTCGGGTGCCTTTTGCCTTAGTATATACAAACGAGGAATTAGGAAATGTCAAAGTTATCTTCGCAAAACCGCCTTGTCCTGCGCCTTGACGATAAGGTTTTCGCCGTAAACCCCTCGCAGAGAGGTGAGGGGATAGACCGAGGTGTTTTTGCCGATTATTGTGCCTGGGTTTATAACGCAACCGCAGCCGATGTCGGCTCTGTCAGCAAGTATGCCGCCTATTTTGCGGATGCCTGTTTCTATCTCGGTGTCGGCGTGAATTACAACCGCCTTGCCGTCACTTTTAAGATTTGAACAAACGGTTCCCGCGCCCATGTGGGCGTAGTTGCCTAAAACAGAATCGCCTACATAGTTGTAATGCGGGGTCTGAACACCACATAAAAGGATGCAGTTTTTAAACTCGCAGGAGTTTCCCAAAACGCAGTTTTCTCCCGTTATAACATTGCCTCGCAAATACGCCCCGGGGCGAATTTCGGTATTGTGCCCGATGATTGCGGGAGCTTCTATGGTAACAAAATCGGCAATCTTAACGTTTTTGCCAACAAGAACTCCCGCTTTAAGCTCGGTGAAATCAGGTAAGCCTTTTTCTATAAGCGTAAGGATGTGCTCCTTTATTTTGGGCAACATCTGCCAAGGGTACTCGCTCTGCTCAAAAAGCTCGCTTAAATAGGGGACAGTTAGGTCAAACAAATCGCGGGTTTTTATCTTACTCAACAGTATGCCCTCTTTCTATAATAACCGTTGCGATCATATCGGCGTATTTTTCGCACTTTTCGCTTGTTTCTGCCTCGATCATTATGCGGATTACAGGCTCTGTGCCGCTCTCGCGAAGCAGCGCTCTGCCGTTTTCGCCGATGAGGCTCTCCGCCTCTTTAAGCGCTGAGATGACCTCTTTGTCGCGGCTTACTGCCGCCTTGTCCTTCACCCTTAGGTTTACTGTGTGCTGGGGATAGAGGAAAACTGCCTCGCCCAGTTTTGCAAGACTGCTCTTTCTGTCGCACATTTCCTCTGTAAGCATAATGGCGGTGAGAATTCCGTCTCCTGTGGTTGCGTACTTCTTTAGAATAATGTGCCCCGACTGCTCGCCGCCGAGGCTGTAATCGCTGTTTTGCATTTTCTCATAAACAAAGCGATCGCCTACCTTAGTCTGAACGCAGTTTATGCCCGCTTTTTTGAGCGAAGCAAAAAATCCGCTGTTTGACATAACCGTTGCAACTACCGTGTCGGAGCTGAGCATTCCCTTAGATTTTAGGCGGTTTGCCAGGATATACATCATTTTGTCGCCGTCGACGACCTCGCCGTTTTCGTCAACCGCGATACAACGGTCGGCATCGCCGTCAAATGCAAAGCCGACATCAAGATGCTCTCTTTTAACAAGGGTGCAAAGCTTTTCTATGCTGGTCGAGCCGCAACCTAAGTTTACATTAAGTCCGTCGGGCTCGTCGCCTATAACATAGGTCTGGGCGCCGAGCGCGTTGAAAACCGCCTTTGCAATCATCCAAGAAGCTCCGTTTGCGCAGTCGAGTCCGACTCTGAGTTTTTTATAGGAGTTTGAGGCAAGCGAAATGAGGTAGCCTACATAGCGGTTTCTGCCCGAAACATAGTCGACTATGCAGCCTATCTTTTCTCGGTGCGCTAAGGGCAGGTCGCCGCAACTTAAGGATAGCGCCGACATATCGCCGTCAATGTAAGCCTCGATCAAGGCGGTCACATCGTCGTCAAGCTTTTCGCCGTACTTGTTTATGACCTTTATTCCGTTGTCGTAAAAGGGGTTGTGCGAGGCGGTTATCATAATGCCGCAGTCAAACTCGTCCTGCCGAGTAACGTAGGAAACGCTCGGCGTTGTGGTAACGTGGAGCATATAGGCGTCAGCGCCCGATGCCGTTATTCCCGCAACAATAGAGTATTCCAGCATATAGCTACTGCGGCGGGTGTCCTTTCCTATTACTATGCGCGGTCTGTAGCCTGCGCTTTTGCAGCCTGAGAGGGCAGAACGGTAGTACCAGCCTAAAAATCTGCCGACCTTGTATGCCTGCATTGAGGTAAGATTTAAGTTAGCCTCGCCTCTGAAGCCGTCTGTGCCGAAATATTTGTTTTTAGCACCCGAGAGCGTGCTTATCTTCATCTCATCGTACAAAAGTTGGTCTGCCGAAACCGAAAAAAGCGCGCATAGCTGTAAAACGTTGTCTATTTGAGGCTGTGCCTGCCCCATCTCCCATTTTGAAACTGCCTGACGGGAAACCGAAAGCCTTTCAGCAAGTGTTTCCTGCGACATACCTTTTGAAAGACGCAAATGCGTTATTTTTTCACCGAGCTTCATAATGCCCTCCTTGAATAAACTATATTTGTAATATATTCGTTTCCATTAAATATAGTACAGTATGTAAAAAATATTTACAACCAACTGAGGTTTGAAAATTTTGCAACCTTAGGTTGCGAAATTGGGGGTTTTTGTAAAAAAACGGCGCTGAATTTATAATGCAATAGCGTTTTTGTAAAATGTAATTTGCAAAAGAAGGCAGGCGTGAGCCTGCCTTCTTTTGTTAAAGATATGGCTTAACGTCCTCCACAAGACTTTCCTCAAGCCCGATGATCTTTTTTGCGAGGTCTTTTGACTTTTTGTCTGCCGCTTCATACTCGTTCAAATACTTTGTGAGCGACTTTATTCCCATATTGCAGCCGTCGGTCATAAGGTCTGCAATGGTGCTGTCAGATTTGTCGACTGCCATTTTAAAGTTTGTCTTTATAAATGACATTCCCTTTGCCATAGGGTTAGGCTCCTTGCCGTCGTCGTGGTACTGGTCAAGTAAAACTTGAATTTCGTCCTGAAGCTGTTGATGGTGACCGATGCTCTTTTCAAGCATCTTTTTAAAATCCTCGTTTTTAACATCATCGATAACGTCCTCAATCGAGGCAACGCCCATCTTAATTCCCGCATCGCATTCTCTCAGCAGTCTTATGGTATCCTGTTCTATCATTTTTATCACTCCTTTTAAAAGCAGTATACCCCGAAAAGTGAAATCAATTCCGCTAAATTAGTTGAAAATGAAAAATAAAAAAGCCTCCCTTGCCTAAAGGGAGGTGGCAAAACCGTAGGTTTTGACGGAGGGAATTTAATTAATACTCTGGTTAGCCATTGGGATTTTGTTTATATTTGAATCCCTCAGTCGCTCGTACCTCGCGCCAGCTCCCTTTAGGCAAGGGAGCCAAAAAAGCAGATTTTTAATCTGCGTTTTTAATTTCTGTAACCGTTAAATTCTCGCCGCTGACGCGAAATTTTATATCAAAGCCTGCAAAGAGCATACTATAGACCCTCTCGTCATCGTCCTGATACGAGGGGCGCGGGTCATCGGAAAGGCACTCGATAAGCGCGGTGCGCTTTTCCTCGGGAATAATTTTAAGCAAGTCAGAAGAAAAATCGACTTTAAGCCGATAGCTCTCAAACTCCTCGGCGTAGCCGCCGACGGCATCAGGGTGGCAATCGGTGTAGGGTAAATACGGCTTTACGTCGTAAATGGGCGTGCCGCTAAGCAGGTCAGCGCCCGAAACTATCAAAACGGTTCCCTCGTTTTCGGTCTTTCTGACCTCCAACAGCCGTACCGACGAAAGACCGATGTTGTTGGGGCGGAAAGGGGAGCGGCTTGCAAAAACGCCTACGCGCTTGTTGCCGCCCAGCCTCGGCGGGCGGACCGTAGGGGTAAAGCCCTCGCGGTGAGCGAGCGAAAAATCAAAGATAAGCCAAAGGTGAGAAAAGCCTTCGATTTCCCTAAGCGCATCGGGATGTCTGTATTCGGGCAGAAAAACGATTTTTGCATTAAGCGACGGACAGCGCCCGCTCTGGCGCGGTATGCCGAATTTTTCGTCAAAATCGCTGTATATGTGTGCAATCGGCTTCAAATTTACACCTCTTATTTATAAAGCTTGGCAAGACCGCCTTCGCTGGTTTCGCGGTATCGGCGGGAAAGGTCCTTGCCCGTTTCGTACATAGTTTTAACAACAAGGTCAAAGGATATTTTTCTTGTGCTTGTCAAAAAGCTTGCAAGGCTTACCGCGTTTATCGCGCGCATTGCAGCAACGGCGTTTCGCTCAATGCAGGGTATCTGCACAAGTCCATATATGGGGTCGCAGGTAAGCCCTAAGTGATGCTCTAATGCAATTTCGGCGGCGTACTCGATCTGCTCAAGGCTCATAGAAAACAGCTCGCCGAGTGCCGCGGCGGCCATTGAGCAGGCAGTTCCGATCTCTGCCTGACAGCCGCATTCTGCGCCGCTTATCGAGGCGTTTGTCTTAACAATGTTTCCAACAACACCTGCGGTTGCAAGGGCTCTGAGTATTTCTTTATCCGTAAAATCGTGCTTCTGCTTTTGGTAGTATAAAACTGCGGGCAAAACTCCGCTCGCGCCGCAGGTGGGCGCAGTAACAATTCTTTCGCAGGCGGCATTCTGCTCGCTTACCGCAAAGGCATAAGCGCAAACAAGGCGGTTTTCGCGGGTTTCACGTGTTTCGTCTATGTGATTTTGCTCAAACAGATATTTCGCCTTTCTCTGAACCTTCAGCCTGCCCGGCAAGACTCCGTCACAGCTAAGACCTGCTAAAATGCTCTGCTGCATGGTCTGCCATACCAGCGAAAGATGCTCCCATATCTCCCTGCCCTCGATCTCCTCTACGTACTGCCAGATGCGAAGGTTGTTCTTTTTGCAGTAGTCGAGTATCTCAGAAAATAAATGGAAGTTATAAATGTCTTTGTTTTCGGAAAGCTCCTGCCCCTCAATTTTTATCTGACCGCCACCAACGCTGTAAATGGTGTCGGTGTCTATTTCTTTGCCGTTTTTGTAGGCAAAAAGCTGCATTGTGTTGGGATGGGAAAGGTCCTTTTTCTCAAAGTCGCAGACTATTTCGGTTTCTATCGGCGCAAAGGTGTCGGCAATTATCGCCTTTGTGTCATGCCCATCGCCCGTGTATGCCAGCGAGCCGTAAAGGATAACCTTGAATTTTTCGGCATCCGGATATTTTTCTTTAAAAAAAATGCAGGCGCGCTCAGGCCCTATGGTGTGCGAGCTTGAGGGACCCCTGCCTATTTTGTAAAGTTCCCGAAGGGAACACATTTCACGACTGTTCATATTATCACCGCCAAGGATATTGTATCACAAGGCGCACATTTTGTAAACTGTTTTCATATTATGAAATGGGAAAACCTCCCGAGGAATTTATATAAAAGGAAGATGCAGTATGATGTGTAACAGAGATAGTAATGGCTGTTACGGAGTCAGAGGCGTTAGCAACAATATAATCGGTGCAATCCTTGCCGCACTGCTTACCTTTGTTGTGGGAATAATTGTCGGTGCAGTATTTGCAGAAACAATTCTTGCAAATCTCGCCGCGATTATCGTCCTTGCAGTTGTGCTTTTGGTGCTGTTTGTCGTTTGGCTTATAGCCCGCCTCAGCCGCTGCCGCTTTGACAACTGATGGCAAAAAAACAAAAGCCGCCCGATAGGGCGGCTTTTTCTTAATATAATCTTAAAACTTTTACCACTTTTATCTTAAAACTTTCTCTGTTATAATATACCCATAATCAAAATCCGCAAAAACGGAGGAACAAAAAATGAATCAGATTCTTGTTTGCGATGATGAAAAGGATATAGTTAATGCACTTAAAATTTATCTTACCTCAGAGGGATATGAGGTATTGTGCGCATATAACGGCAGCGAGGCAGTTGAGATAGTAAAAAATCAGAGCGTTCAGCTTGCGATATTGGATGTTATGATGCCTGTATGCGACGGAATTTCGGCGCTTTCTCAGATAAGGGAGATAAGCAACATTCCCGTAATTCTGCTCACCGCAAAGGGCGAGGACACCGACAAGGTGCTCGGTCTTAATGTCGGCGCAGACGATTATATAACAAAGCCGTTTAACCCCGTAGAACTGCTTGCGAGGGTGCGCTCGCAGTTGCGAAGATTTTTAAAGCTCGGCGCCGCCGAAGCCGCCGACGGCGTTTTAAAGGTCGGCACGATCCTGCTTGACGATAGAGCCAAAACGGTAACGGTAGACGGCAACGAGGTGTCATTAACGCCGACCGAGTTTGAGATTTTAAAGCTACTTATGCAAAGTCCGGGGGAGGTCTTCTCGCTTTCTAAAATTTACGAAAGCGTCTGGAACGAGGCGGTTATCGGAAACGAGAGAACGGTTGCGGTACATATCCGCCATTTGAGAGAAAAGATAGAGTTTGACCCGTCAGCACCGCAGTATCTAAAGGTTGTCTGGGCGCAGGGCTATAAAATCGAAAAGGCAGGAATGTAAAATGAAAGGGCTTAAACACAATTTTGCAATAAAAGTGTGCGCTTGGGCAGGAAGTCTTATAGCCGCAGTTGTATTTGCGGTTTCTGTTGTTTCGGCTTATGCAATGTTTGAGCTTGGAGTCTACACTTCAAGCGAAAGAGAACTTTATGCAAAGGCTCAGCGAGATGTTTGCAGTTCTATTCACTATGATATTGTCTGCGAGCTTGACTACAATGATATAACCGAATTATCGACTACCATAAAGGATAATATTGATAGGTTGAGCAGTGAAACGAACTGGCGTTATGAGATAGAGGATAACAGCGGAAAGCTGCTTATAGGCAACTATGAGGGCGGGGCTGCTACAGCGCATAAGAATAATTATCTCCTTTATAGCTATGGTGAATATAGCGAAAAAGAGGTTTATACTGTAACGGTATATGTTTTGGATGACCTTAAGCAAAAGGACATTTTTTATGATGTTTCAAGAGCCTGCGCCATTGCATATGATATGCGGTACGCGGTCTATATCATTGCCTTTATATCAGCGGCGCTTTTTGCGCTGCTAATCGTCTTTTTGTTCTGCTCTGCAGGCTACAAAAAGGCGGGAGCGGGAGTAAGCGGCGGCATTACTGAAAAGATACCGCCCGATGTTTTTTCTCTGCTTGTGCTTCTCGCGGTGCATATGAACTATGTTGCGCTATCCTTTGCAGACGGTCTTGGAGATTACGGCGTTTTGTTTGCGATATCCATTTTAGCCGTTATTGACTACCTTATAGCAACGCTTTACCTAAAGAGCATAGCAATTCACTTAAAACTGCATTCGCTTGTTAAGTCAACTCTTGTTTACTGTGTGCTTAGGTTTGTTTTTAAGCCTATAGTAGACGGATTTAAAAACAGCAGGGGAATGAGTAGAACAGTCGTGTTATGTACGGCGGTCTGCGGTGCATTTTTTATCCTGCTTGTACTGTGCGACGGCGAGAGCAAAAAACATATCATTCTTGTGATATGTATGCTTGTTTTGTTTTTTGTTGCCGCACTACTTAACAGTGCAAAGCTCAAAATGCTCATCTCCGCAACCGAAAGAATAGCAAAGGGTGACTTTGCCCACCGTGTCGACATCTCCCGCCTTTACGGCGATTTAAGGGCTTTGGGGAATGACATTAACAGAATAAACGAGGGACTTTCGGCGGCGGTTTCGGACAAGATGAAGAGCGAGCGGCTTAAAACCGAGCTTATAACAAACGTTTCCCACGACCTTAAGACCCCGCTGACCTCGATAATAAGCTACGTCGACCTGCTCGAAAAAGAAGAAATAGAGAACGAAAATGCTAAAAAATACATAGACGTGCTATCCCGCCAGAGCGCGCGGCTTAAAAAGCTCACCGACGACCTTTTTGAAGCGGCAATGGCGTCGAGCGGGAACGTTAAAATGGAGCTTTCGCGCTGTGACGTCGGGGTGCTTTTAAATCAGACGGCGGGCGAGTTTGAGAATAGGCTCGAGGGCGCAAAGCTCAGTCTTGTAATAAATCTGCCAAGCGAGCCTGTTTTCATAACCGCCGACCCCAAAAGACTGTGGAGAGTTTTTGAAAATCTTATGGGCAATATCTGCAAGTATTCTCAGGAGCAGACAAGGGTCTATCTCGATTTGGAGAAAAAGGCAAGGATTGCGGTAATAAGGTTTAAAAATATTTCGAGGGATATGCTTAACATTTCGGGCGACGAGCTTACAGCACGATTTGTAAGGGGCGACAGCTCGCGAAACACCGAGGGCAGCGGCTTGGGGCTTTCCATTGCAAAGAGCCTTGCCGAGCTTCAGGGCGGTAGTCTTGAGGTTAAAATTGACGGAGATCTGTTTGCGGTAGAGCTTATTTTCCCGCTTGCATAGTAAGGAGATAAAATGAAAAGGTTTGTTGCAGTTTTGGTTGTTTTGGCGGTACTTTTTACGCCTTTTGTGCAGGTGTATAAGGACGGAGGAACAAGGACATTCACTTCCCTTACATATAAGATAATCATTTGGAAGGAGCTTCCTGCCGTTGACGGAAATCATAAAACAGGAACAGAAATTTATTTTTTTCCAAACAATTTCTTCGACCTTTCGCACTACAGATAAGAAACAGCACACCTAAAAGGTGTGCTGTTAATTTTCAAGAGCGGCGGTGGCGGCGGTAAGGCAGTAGACCATGTCTGCGCCCGCCTTGCACAGTAGCTGGGCACAGGCGGATAGGGTGGCACCGGTTGTAGTAACATCGTCAATAAGCAGCGCCGTGCCGCTGACCTTTTGGTTGGGATTTAGCTTGTATGTATCCTCGGCGTTGTCGCGCCTTCCTAAACGTGAAAGAAATTTCTGCGCAGGTTTATGCCGTCTTTTAAACGGCGGGCAGATAAGAGGCAACTCCAAACCCGCGGCAATCTCGCGAGCGAGAAGCTCGGCATGGTCAAAGCCCTTTTGCCGAAGCTTTGCGTTGGAAACAGGAGTGTATGTGACAAAATCAAGGCTGATGCCGCTGTATTCGTCATTGAGTTTCTCGAGCATCGCCGCCGAAAGAAATTTTACAACCCTTTGGTTGCCTTTAGATTTTAGCTTGTAGATAACCGAGCAAATGGCAGGCTCCTCAAATTTGTAGGCGGAGATCACGCGAATAACAGTCTTGTCAAGGTCTTTGCAAATGCAGCTTTTTATGGGCTTGCCGCATCTCCGGCACAGGCCGAAATTTAAAATGCGGACAGGCTTTGCACAGTACTTGCAGAGAACGCCTTCGGTTTCCTTGCCGCAATGAGCGCATTTGTTTATAAAGAAAAGTTTTAAAAGTTTTTTAATCATAGCTGTCCGGTGTGTAAAGCAGGTCGGAAATAATACTGTTGGAAATCAGAAAGCCCTTGGGTGTAAAGGATATTCTGTCACCATTCTTGATTATAAGCCCTGCTTTTGTAAAATTTTCAATTTTTGAGTTAAAGCACTGCGGCAAAGGTGCACCGTATTTTTGAGAAAGCTCTGAAAGGCAAACGCCCGTGCAAAGCCTCATATTAAGCATAAAAAACTCGTCAAAGCCGCCGCCCTTGCCATCAGACGTGCGCGAAAGGGGAGAGGCAATAAAATCCTTTACGCTGCGCTCATAATAGTAGCGTTCGCCGCCCTCGAAGCCGTGAGCCGCCGCGCCGATGCCGACGTACTCTTCGCCACGCCAGTATTTTGTGTTGTGGCGGGAAACGGCACCGCCGCGTGCAAAATTTG
Organism: uncultured Oscillospiraceae bacterium; assembly: GCA_964508295.1. Taxonomy (GTDB): domain Bacteria; phylum Bacillota; class Clostridia; order Oscillospirales; family Ruminococcaceae; genus SIG578. The sequence goes on from CAZDSQ010000006.1 coordinate 21,578, forward strand.
AAATTTCGTACTGCTTGTAGCCGCGCCTTTCAAGCTCGTCTACCGCAAAAAGATAAAGCTCTGCAGTCTCGTCGTCATCAGGCAGATTTAAGAGGGTGCGCTTTTTGTAAAACGGCGTGTTTGGCTCTATTTTGAGCATATAAGCCGAAATGTGTGAAACGCCGAGTGAGGCGCAAAACTCAATGGAGGATAAAAGCGTGTCCTTGCTCTGACCCTCAATGCCGAGCATAAGGTCGAGCGAAATGTTGTTTATGTCCGCTTTCTTTGCCTCACGCACACAGTAAGCAACATCGTCGTTTGTGTGCCGCCTGCCGAGGAGTTTCAGCTCGGCATCAACTGCCGATTGCAGTCCCATAGAAAGTCTGTTTATTCCCGCTTTTTTAAAGGCGGAAATGTCTTGATTTCTAAAGGTTTCGGGGTTTGCCTCAAGGGTGATTTCAGAATTATCAGACAGCTTAAAGCAGCCTCTCGCGGCAGAAATGATTTTTCCTAAGCGCTCGGCACCAATGAGATTGGGCGTGCCGCCGCCGAAATAAAGGGTATCGGCGTTAACGCCCTTGCCTTTGTAGCTTTGTATAACAGAAATAACCGCATCTGTGTATTCAGATGCGGAGGACTCGTTGTATATAACCGAATAAAAATCACAATAGGGACATTTTTTAATGCAGTAGGGAATATGAATGTAAATTCCAAAGTTCATAGCAAAACCTCTCGGTTAACATTATTGAGCCAACGCGTAAAGATTGTCACCGCTGTCGCGAAAAGAAACGCAATCGTCTATACCAAGAATAACATGGTCAACGAACATAATTCCAACACTCTCTAAGGCGGACTTGAGCTTTTCGGTGGCCTTTATATCCTGCATAGACGGAAATGCAAGACCGAGCGGGTGATTGTGAACAATGACGACTGCCGCCGCGCCGCTTGCAACAAGGCTTCTGACAATTTTCGCAATAGGGAACGAAACCGAGTCAAAGCTGCCTTCGTGAATTTTTGTAGTCCTCATAACCCTCAGCTTTTTGTCGAGGGAAATTGCCAGAACCATTTCGGTTTTTGATGAGGCAAAAAAAGGCTTTATGTAAGCACTTATTTTATCCGAGGTGTTAAGAACGGGACGCTTGTCTTCTCCGATCTGCCCCTGCGCAACAATATCGCCTATAAGCTTAAGCTTGAAGGCCGAAACATCGCCGATTCCGTCAACCGATTTAAGCTCGTCTATGGAAGCGGCCAAAACGCCGCTTATTGAGCCAAAGGTCGAGATAAGTGTGTGGGCAAGCTCGTTGGTGTCCTGCTGTGCAAAGCAACAAAAGAGCAGCATCTCTAATATTTCGTGCTCCTCAAATCCGTCAAGACCGACACGCAGATACTTTTTCCTCATCCGCTCTCTGTGACCGGCGTGAACGTTCTTTTGGTCCCTAGGCATACCTGCGCATCCTTTCTAAAATAATGTGAGGTAATTATAGCATAATGCCGTTTTGTTGGTAAGAGTTTTAGGCTATTATAGCATATATTTGCACGGAGTGCAACATCGTTGGTGAAGCCACACCATACTTATTACCCCTTACTTTTTACTTATTACTTCCCAAAAATCCCGTTGGGAGTTTTGTTGAGGTAAGAGCGAAGAGGTAAGAAGTAAAAATCCCGCCCACTTTTGTGAACGGGATTTTTTGGAGCTGCTAACCAGAATCGAACTGGTGACCTCATCCTTACCAAGGATGTGCTCTACCGACTGAGCCATAGCAGCGAACCACTTTTCATATTATATTAAATAAGCCTCGCCTTGTCAAGACAAAACCAACAATTTTTTTAACATTTTTTAATTACTGCGCACAAAATAGTTTGGTATAAGGAGGTTTTTTGATGCTAAAAATAACCTCGGGAGTGAGTTTTATGCTTGAACTTAAAAATATTAGAAAAATATATAGGCTCGAGGGCAAACAGATAGAGGCGCTCGGAGGCATAGATCTAAAGATAGATGACGGCGAGTTTGTGTCGATCATCGGTCAGTCGGGTTCGGGGAAATCGACCCTTTTAAATATCCTCGGTTGCCTCGATAGCGCGAGCAGCGGCGACTATCTTATCGACGGCAAAAGCGTCAGCAGTCTGTCAGCCGGTGCACTGGGCAGGGTAAGGGGCAGGAAGATAGGCTTCGTTTTTCAGAATTTCAGCCTTGTCCCAACCCTTACCGCATACGAGAATGTTGAGTTGCCGCTGATTTACAGAGGTATCTCGGCACCGCAGCGAAAAGAGGCGGTGCTAAACGCTCTTGAGGCGGTCGGAATGATGGGACGAAAGGAGCATCTGCCAAGTCAGCTCTCGGGCGGTCAGATGCAGAGGGTGGCGGTTGCAAGGGCGGTGGCCGGAAGTCCGTCGGTTATTCTTGCGGACGAACCAACGGGTAATCTGGACCGCAAAAACGCCGACGAGGTTATGTGGCTGCTTTCAGAGTTTAACAGGACGGGCAGAAGCGTTGTGCTGGTAACCCACGATATGTCGGTTGCAAAAAAAGCAGATAGAATCATAAAAATAACAAACGGAAAAATTGACTATACAAATTAAGTGTGCTATAATCTTAATATTGTTTAAAGAAGGAACTTTACTATGAAACTTATCTATTCTTTGCCTAAAAGAGATAAAAAATATATATTTTCAAGAATTTTGCTCACCTGCCTTATGTTTGTAGGCTTTTTAGCGTTTTTTTCGGCGCTCTGGTATCACTTTGTTTATGGTGACATTGGCTTTGACGGGCTGTTTTTCACCCTGGTAGCAGGTATGGGCGGCGTACAGAGCGGTCTGGTAATTTCCTGGGCATTAAGAGGCCTGCTGCCGACCGTCGTTGCAACCGCTGCAGGCTTCTTTTTGCTGCTTTTCATTCCCTATAAAAAAGGGAAAACTAAGGAGCAGAGAGAGTTTAAGAGGATCAGAGTTGTTGCCTTAAGCCTTGCTTTTGTTGTTTTTGTTTCTTTTTTTGCTACAGCGGGCAAGCTTGCAAATATGTATGTCTGGATAGGCAATCTCTTTGCACAAACCGATATATATGAAGAGGAGTACGTTGACCCTAACAACACAAGCATTACATTCCCCGAGCAAAAAAGAAATCTTATTTACATATTTTTAGAGTCGATGGAAACCACCTTTTTCTCGCAGGAGATGGGCGGCGCTAATAACGATAACTGCTTGGCCAATCTCTATAAGCTTGCAGAGGATAATATAAACTTCTCGCAAAACAGCTCTGTCGGTGGCGGCAGGGATAGTGAGGGAGCCAGTTGGACCTCAGCGGCAATGGTTTCGCACACGGCGGGAATTCCTATGCGCTTTCCCCTTTCGGTAAAGGGCAAGCTTGAGGGGGATATTCTGCCATCTGCTGTAAACCTTACCGAGATCTTGGAGGAGCAAGGCTATAATCAGGCGGTGCTCTTTGGCTCAAATGCTGAGTACGGCGGCAGAAAAATGTTCTTTGAAAAGCGCGGTATGGATAGGTTTTACGACATTTACACCGCCTATGAAGACGGTATCGTTCCAGAGGATTATTGGCAGTGGTGGGGAATGGAAGATTTCTATCTTTTTGAATATGCCAAAAAAGTCCTTTCACAGATGGCAAGCGGTGATGAGCCATTTTCCCTTACAATGCTCACTGCAGATACACACCACGTTGACGGCTTTAAGTGCAAATACTGTGACGACGAGTTTGACGAGCAGTATTCAAATGTTCTTTCCTGCTCAGATAGGCAGGTTTATGAGTTTGTTGCTTGGCTTCAGACGCAGCCGTTTTATGAGAATACAACCGTTATCATAACAGGCGATCATCTTACAATGGATAATAGATATATCGTTGAAAATACCGATACAGATTATACCCGTCGTATTTATAACTGTTTTATAAATTCTGCAGTAAGCGGCGAAAACAGCAAAAACCGCGAGTTTATAACCTGCGATATGTTTCCGACGACCCTTGCGGCAATGGGCTGCACCATTGAGGGCGACAGACTCGGTCTTGGAACAAATCTTTTTTCGGGCAAGCAGACCTTGACCGAGAAGTATGGCTACGAACAACTGAATAAGGAACTTTCAAAACAATCTGAGTTTTATAATACACGGTTTGACTTAAAGATCGATTTGTGATACAATAATAAAAAATATAAAAAAAGAAAGAGGAAAACCAATGGCAAAAGTTGTTATTACTTCGGATAGCACAGCGGACTTAAATCACCTTGCCGCTGAAAACAATGTCAGAATAGTACCCCTTTATATAACTCTTGGAGATAAGTCACTTGCTGATGATGGCAAGGAGATAGTTCCCGACGATATTTATGCCTATGTTGCAGAAAGCGGAAATCTCCCCTCATCGTCTGCTAACCCCGTAGGCACTTATGAGGATATGTTCAAGGAGCTTACTGACGAAGGCTGCGATGTTGTTCATTTAAACCTCGGCAGCAAATTCTCCAGCACTCACCAGAACGCCAGAATTGCCGCAGAGGATTTTGAAAACGTTTTTGTTATCGACACCGCAAACCTCTCAACAGGAAGCGGACTTTTAGTGCTTGAGGCTGTTCGCATGGCAAAAGAGGGAATGGCTGCTGCTGATATTGCAAAGGAGATAGAGGCGCTTATTCCCAAGGTAGATGCCAGCTTTGTTATTGACGATCTTACCTATTTACATAAGGGCGGCAGATGCTCCTCGGTAGCAAAGCTCGGAGCAAACCTTTTAAAGCTTAAGCCCTGTATTCAGGTTAAGGACGGCGCTATGGGCGTTGGTAAGAAGTATAGGGGCGACTATAAAAAGTGCGTCGCTGAGTACATTAAGGATAAGCTTGCAGATACCGATGGCCTTGACCCCAGAAGAGTTTTTGTCACTCACACCAAGTGTGATGACGAGATCGTTAAACTTGCTATTGACACAGTCAACGAGTGCTTCAAGTTTGACGAGCTTGTTGAAACAACCGCAGGCTGCACCATTACAACCCACTGCGGCCCAAACACTCTGGGCGTTCTGTTCTTTAGAAAAAACAATCTTGAATAGAGGTAAATAAAATTGCCGCATTTTGAAAAAACGCTTTCTTCAAAAGAGATTTTTGATGGAAAGGTTATCCGTGTTTGTCACGATAGCGTCGAGCTTGAAAATGGTGAAACCGCGCTTCGCGAGGTGGTTTACCATAACGGCGGAGTTTGTGTTCTGCCGCTTACAGAAAACGGAGAGGTCATTTTTGTAAAGCAGTTTCGCTATCCTTATAAACAGGAAGTTTTGGAGCTTCCTGCAGGAAAGCTCAATAGCGGTGAGGACCCCTTTGAGAGCGCCGTGCGCGAACTAAAAGAGGAAACGGGTGCCGAGGCTAAAAAGTACACCCCGCTCGGCAAGCTCTATCCCAGCCCGGGCTACTGCGGTGAGATAATTACAATGTATCTTGCCGAGGATTTAGGCTTCGGAGAGCAAAGTCTTGACGATGATGAGTTTCTTGACACTGTCAAAATCCCCTTTGAAAAGGCAGTTGAGATGGTTTTAGCAGGCGAAATCCCCGACGCCAAGACCCAAACCGCGATCTTAAAGACAAAACTAATGCAAAAATAAAACAAAGGGCGCTTGAGGCACACTCTGTAAGGAAGTGTGCCTCAAGCACCCTTTTTAAATTGAAAGTGAAAAATTGAAATCATATCGAACATTATTTTAAATTTGTAGGGACAGGCCTCCGGACTGTCCGCTAAAACTAAATGGGCGGATGTGGGCATCAGCCTACACAAATCTTATTGAGCGATTGCTTTAAATATGTACGCGCTGGCGCTCTCGACGGCCTGCAAAATAAAACAAACGGAATGAAAACAAAAACGGGATCGGCTATGCCGCTCCCGTTTTTTATGGATTAGATATTTATTGTGGATTAAAGTTTTATTGTGTTTTACAGACTAAGCTGCTCACAGATGGCCGAGAGAACATCGCTGTCGGTAATTCTTGCGGTAACGGTGCTGAGCTTCTGCATTCTTGTAAGGCTCTTGTCGAGCATTGTGGGCCAGATGTCGTTCTTGGGGTTGTAATCCATCTGACTGCGCATCAGAATATCGAAAATTCTGTTGTAGATCGCCTGCTCGTCGGGAGTAAAGCCGCATTCGCTTGAAAGCTCAAAACGAATGTCCTCGGCAACAGAAATGCCATTTACACAAACTGTAACTGTGTTTGTGTTGACATCGTATTTAGCTTTTGCGGCAATCTCCTTGTTGCCGCAGATAACTTTAACGGCGGTGTCCTTTGAAACGCCGCGGAAATTAAGCTTGTAATTTCGCTTTTCGGGGATAAGCGAAAGGTCGCCCTCTGCCGCCTTGATTTCAAAAACAGGGCAGTCGCTCCACTTGAGTGTATACTGCGTGGTGGCAAAAGCGCCGTTTTGATAGTCAAAGCCCTCGCCTGCGTCCTCATAAAGAGTAAAGCAGTTGTCGGCACCGGGGAATACGTAAAGCTCCATATCAGCCTTGCTGCCGACGGTGTTGTCGTGTTCAGGCACAACGTTCATAGGAATAATTGCGCCCGCCTTGCAGAGAACGGGATATTCGTCGCTGTTTCTGTGAAGCACGACCTGCCTGCCGCCATTGTAGCGAGCGCCTGTGAATAGGTCATACCACTCACCGAAGGGGAGCCAGCCTGAAGCTTTTCCAAGCCCCGTTACCTTGCTTGAAGGTGTTGTAATGGGGAAAATAAGCATCTCGCTGCCGAAATAGAAGGCATTTTTGTTGGAGTAGGGCTCGTATTCGTTTGAATTCTCGTAGTAAAGGGGCAGACAAAGAGGAATTAAATCCTTGTGGGTACGGTAGTTCATTGTGTAAAGATAGGGGAAAAGCTTGTGGCGAAGTGTAAGGAACTTTCTGATTGATTTTTCGGCCTCAACGCCGTAGTTCCAAGGCTCCTTGCTGCTAAAGGGGCTGTTAGAGGAGTGCAGTCTGTTAATGGGCGAGAATACGCCGAGCTGAGTCCAGCGGATAGTTAACATATCGTCGCGGTAGCCTTTAAAGTGTCCGCCGATGTCGTGGCTCCACCAAGGATAACCGATGTTTGATGCGGTTGAGGTAAAGTAGGGCTGGAAATCAAGCGAGTTCCAGGTCATCTGTGTATCGCCCGAGAAACCAACGGGGAAACGCTGGCTTCCAACCTCTGAAAAGCGGGAAAGCAGCATGGGGCGCTTGTTGTCCTTCATTATGTCAAGGGTGTGGTAGTGGTTTAACAGCCAAAGGGGGTCAAGGTCTTTGATGGCGCTCTTAGTGCCCTGCTGCCAGTCCATCCACCAAAAGTCAACGCCGTCCTTTTCGTAAGGCTTGTGAAGAACCTCAAAGTAGGCCTTGATAAACTCAACGTTGGTCATATCGAAAACAATGGGCTCACGACTTTCGGGGTCAACTCCAACTGCCTCTGCCATCTCCTTGTACATATCCTCGTGCGCTCTCACACCAAGTGCGGGGTGCAGATTTAAGGTAACGCGCAGGTTGTGTTCCTGAAGCCACTTTAAAAATGCCTTGTAGTCGGGGAAAAGCTCCTTGTTCCAGCTTGTTCCGGTCCAGCCGCTTCCGAACTCCTCGGGAATGTCAACCGTGTGCCAGTCCATATCAATAACAGCAACGGTAAAGGGAACGTTTTCCTCTATAAAACGTTCCATAAGCTCTATGTATTCGTCCTGAGTGTAGGCGTAGTATCTGCTCCACCAGTTGCCAAGTGCGTAGGCGGGAAGTAGGGGAGGCTCGCCTGTAAGGCGGAAAAGCGCCTGAACTGCCTTTAGGTACTCGTGGCCGTAGCCAAAGAAGTAAAGGTCAATAACACCCGCCTTTCTCGGCTTAACAAGCCCGTTTTCGCAAAGCGTAGCCGACTTAGAGTCGTCAATAACTGCGTAGCCTCTCCTTGAGCAAACACCGTCACCGAGAGGAATAGCGCCGTCAATAGTGTCAAGAGTTCTCGCGGTTCCGCCGAGTGTAACGTTTTTGTCCCCGTACTGCCAAAGGGCAGGAACGTGCTGGTGCGCAAGGTTTTTCTTAAGCAGTACAGAAAGGTTATCCTGTGTGAAGGCGCCCGTCTTTTTGTATGTAAGAACAAGCTCGTCGGTTTCTATTATAAGCTCGCTTTCGCTCTCGGTAATCTTAAAAGAAGGGTTATCAAAATCGCGGCAGACTACCGACTGTGTGGTAGCGTCCTCAAAAACGCCGTCCTCGCAGTATTCAAGGCGAAGGAGCTGAGAGGTCAGAACAGTAAAGCGGTATTTGTCGCCGCAAACGGTGTTTTCAGCCTTTGCGGGAGCGTGGAACTTTGCTATAAGATGTTCGGGAAGTTTTTTCATGGTAAAAATCCTTTCACATTTGATTGACAAATTACAGACCTTTTGGTAAAATCAAGATGTCTATAACTGAATTATATCCTTTTTATCGTCGCAGTTCTACCATAATATTCCTTAAATAGTTGAACTATTTTCGCAAATGAGGTGATCTTATGCAGGGCATCAGAGAGAATATAAGCCGAGGAACGCCTGACTTTCCCTTAAATGTGTATAGCTTTAAGACTAATGCGGTAAATGTAGTTTACCATTGGCACTCTGAAATTGAGATGGTCTATCTTGAGAAGGGCGAGTTTACGGTTACCGTAAACAACGATAGCTTCAGAGCTTTTTCGGGGGATATAATTTTAATAAACGGCGGCGAGCTTCACGCCATGAATGAAAACGGCAGCAGGGTGAAATTTCATTCGGTGGTTTTCTACCCTCAGCTTTTGGATTTCGCTCACAAAAATCCTTTTCAGCGCGGCGTTTTGGAACCTATTAAAAAGGGTGAGCTTTGTCTTCCGCGTCGCTTATCACCGTTGGATAGCTGCTATAGCGAGGTCAAAAAACAGTTTTTGAGAATTGTGGCGGCAGATAAAACCGATTTCCCTTATGCCGAGCAGACCATAGCGCTCTACGAAATTTTGCTTATATTATATAAGGAAGAAAAGCTCTTTTCCTCAAAAAGCTCTCGCGGCGAGGCGGAAAATATAGAGATCGTAAAAAATGTCATAGCCTACATAGATGAGCACATCTCCGAAAAAATAACCCTAAAAGAACTTTCAAGCTGCGTTAGTATGAGTGAAAAATATTTCTGCTCCTTTTTCAGTAGGCAGACTGGCTGTACCCCCTTTGAATACGTAAACCGCCTGAGGATCGAAAGAGCTTGCGAGCTACTTAAAACCCACAACAAGAGCGTAACCGACGCCGCATTTGAAACGGGGTTTGAAAGCCTTTCCTATTTTATAAGAAGGTTTAAGCGGCAGATGGGGCTCTCGCCATCGCAGTATAAAAAACAAAATTTAAAAAATGGTTGACAGAAACAAATAAAATTGCTATAATCAATGTTGTATTGTCGCAAAGTGCGGCATTCATCCTTGCTCCTTAAATAATTAGGGGGCCAAAGTCCAAAAGGAGGTGCACAAAATGCCGAAGGTAACAGCAAAGTACGAAGCTTTTTTGGTTATCGATAACAGCATCGGTGAAGAGGCAGTTAAGGCCGTCGCCGAGAAGTTTACTAACCTGATTGCTGCAAACGGAACGGTGGAAAGTGTTGATGAATGGGGCGTTCGCAAGTTCGCATATCCTATCAATGACATGACCGAGGGCTACTATGTTCTCTACAATTTCACCAGCAATCCCGAATTCCCTGCTGAGCTTGACCGTGTCTGCAATATTACAGACGAGGTTCTTCGTTCACTTGTTATCAGCAAGGAATAATCAGGTGCGTCAGAAGCCCTAACTTAAAAGGAAGGATGTTCTTTTATGATAAATGTTGTCGTTCTTATGGGTAGACTTGTTGCTGACCCTGAGCTTAAACAAACTGCAAACGGTGCTTCCGTTACTTCTTTCAGAATTGCCGTAGACCGTAATTTTGCAAACAAGGAAACAGGCGAAAGACAGGCCGATTTTATCAACATCGTTGCCTGGCGTCAGACTGCGGAATTTGTCTGCAAATATTTTAGAAAAGGTAGTATGATTGCGATCGAAGGTTCGCTTCAGACCCGCAGTTATGAGGATAAAGACGGTAATAAGAGAACAGCATACGATGTTGTTGCAAGTAACGTTTCGTTTACAGGCAGCAAAGCCGAGAGCGGTACTGCTCCACGCGAAAATGTTGCATCCTTTGAGGTTCCCGCAACTGCATTCTCTGCAGGAAGCAACGGTGATTTCGAGGTAGTAAACGAGCAGGACGATGATGACCTTCCGTTCTGACAAAAAGTAATCTTTAACTAAACCAAAAAAGGAGGTCGCCAAAATGGAAAGGACCGAGAGATCTTTCGGCCGTAAAGGTCGTAAAAAGGTTTGCGCATTCTGCGTTGATAAGGCTGGAGCTCAGATAGATTATAAAGATGTTGCAAAGCTCAGAAAGTACATTTCAGAGCGCGGCAAGATCATTCCCAGAAGAGTAACCGGAACCTGCGCATATCATCAGAGAGAACTCACCAAGGCAATCAAGCGTGCAAGACACCTTGCATTCCTGCCTTATGTAAACAACTAAAAAACTGCGGTGAACTTAAAAGTTCACCGCTTTTTTTATTTATTCCATGCATATAATTAGTAAGACGAGAAAAGGTTTGTAACCGCAGGTTGCAAAAATTTCAAGCTTGAGTTGGTTGTAAATTTCCCGTGTTTTTTATAGTATATAGCAAACAGTATATTTTACAGCGTAAAGGAAAAATTATAAAAACGAATGAACTTTGAGGAGATTTGTGTATGTGTGGAATAGTAGGCTATATAGGAAGTAAGGATGCGGCGGAAGTCCTGCTCTCAGGGTTGCGCCGCCTTGAATACCGCGGCTATGACTCGGCAGGAATTGCTGTTTTCAGCGGCGGCGAGATAGCTGTGCGAAAGGAAAAGGGCAGACTCTCTGATTTAGAGGAGTATATGAAAAGTGCGGGTGTCCCCCACGGCAACTGCGGAATAGGCCACACCCGCTGGGCGACCCACGGCGAGCCGTCGTATGCTAACTCACACCCGCACTCTGCGGGCAGAGTCAGCCTTGTTCATAACGGAATTATTGAAAACTATATCGAGCTTAAAAAGGAGCTTAAAAAGGGCGGTTACACCTTTGCCTCAGAGACCGACACCGAAACTGCCGCCGCCCTTTTAGATAGGATTTATAAGGGCGAGCCGATACGCGCTATAGCCGAGCTGACTCGCAAAATACGCGGCTCGTACGCTCTCGCGATTTTGTTCTCAGACCGCCCAAACGAGATCTATACAGTCCGCAAAGATAGTCCTCTTATCGTCGGGCTGTCTAACGGCGAGAGCTTTGTCGCCTCGGACATTCCTGCGGTTTTGGAATACACCCGCCGCTATTATCTTCTTGACGAAAATGAAATTGCGGTGCTTTCAAAAGATGGCGTTAGCGTGCTTGGTTTAGAGGGCGAGAGTATAGATAAAGAGGTCTTTGAGGCAAACTGGAGCCTTGACGCTGCCGAAAAGGGCGGCTTTGAGCATTTTATGTTAAAAGAGATATACGAGGAACCCGAGGCACTTAAAAACACCATCTCACCGCATATAGTCGGCGGCCTGCCCGATGTATTAAATCTCTCGCTTGGGGATAAACGACTCTCGGCGGTAAACAAAATTCACATAGTCGGCTGCGGAACGGCTATGCACGCGGGTCTTATAGGCAAGACCGCCATTGAAAAGCTTGCAAGAGTACCTGTCGAGGTCAGCGTTGCCTCGGAATTTCGATATGTAAATCCTATCGTCGACAAAAATGATTTGGTTATTGTAATTTCCCAGTCGGGCGAAACTGCCGACACCCTTGCGGCTCTCCGCCTTGCCAAGAAAATGGGGGCGTACACCCTCGCTGTTGTAAATGTGGTCGGCTCGTCTATCGCAAGAGAGGCGAACGGCGCACTCTTTACCTCGGCGGGCCCTGAAATTGCGGTGGCAAGCACAAAGGCTTATAGCGTTCAAAGCGCCGTTATGTACCTTTTTGCTCTGCGCCTCTCGCTCGTTAAAGGTACAATGAACGAAAAAGAGGCCAAAGAGAAAACTGCCGAGCTTGCCGCTATGCCAAAGCTGGTTGAAAGGCTTATAAAGGGCCTTGACCCCGCCTGCAAAAAGCTTGCCGAGCAGAATAAGAACACCGAGAGCCTCTTTTTTATAGGTAGGGGAATGGACTATTCGCTCTCTGTCGAGGGCTCGCTCAAGCTTAAGGAAATTTCCTATATTCACAGCGAGGCTTACGCCGCTGGTGAGCTTAAGCACGGCACAATCTCACTTGTGACAGACGGCGTTCCTGTCGTCGCAATTGCAACCCAGACTCCGCTTTTTGAAAAGATGATAAGCAATGTAAAAGAGGTCAAAGCACGCGGCGCGTGGGTTACCCTCGTCTGCCGCTCCGATGCTCAGATTGCCGACGATGTTTACGACGACCTCGTTCTGATGCCCGAAATCTCAGACCTTTTTATGCCGCTTGCCTTAGCACCCTTTATCCAGCTTTTTGCCTATCACACCTCAGTCATAAGAGGCTGTGATGTCGATAAGCCCAGAAACCTTGCAAAATCAGTAACAGTAGAGTAAAAATCAAAGCCGCGCTATTGCATAGCGCGGCTTTTTGTGCTAAAATGGGGAGCAGAAATATTTTTTAAGAAGGCATTTTAAATGGAACAAAACAGCTTTAAAAAGGGAATAGGTGACGGATTGCCCATCTGTGTAGGCTACTTTTCGGTTTCCTTTGCGTTTGGAATTTTTGCGGTTGCCAGCGGGCTTACCGTTCTTCAGGCGCTCCTTATTTCTATGACAAACTTGACCTCGGCGGGTCAGCTTGCCGCAGTTCCCATAATTTGTGCGGGTGGCGGACTTATCGAGCTTGCCGTTTCACAGCTTGTTATCAATTCGAGGTACGCGCTGATGTCGGTATCATTATCGCAAAAGCTCGCCCCAAATGTTAAAGGGATACACAGATTTTTGGTAGCCTTTGGGAATACCGACGAGATCTTCGCCGTTTCGGTTTCAAACAAGGGCACGGTTGGCTATAAATATATGTACGGTCTTATTCTGACCCCCGTTTTAGGCTGGTCAGCGGGAACGGTTATCGGCGCGGTTGCAGGAAACATTCTGCCCGCCGTTGTTACGACCTCGCTGGGCGTTGCAATTTACGGAATGTTTATCGCAATAGTTGTGCCGCAGGCAAAGAGCGACAAGGCGGCGGCAATGTGCGTTTTTATCTCGGTTATTTTAAGCTGTGCCTTTAAGTATATCCCTGTTTTGAATACTGTCCCCAGCGGATTTGTTATTATAATCTGTGCTGTCGCGGCGAGCGTTATAATGGCACTTGTTGCGCCCATAAAAATCGAAACCGAGGAGGTAGATGCTGATGCCGTATGCTGAGTTTTTTGTCTACCTTTTGGTAATGGCGGGGGTTACATATTTAGTCAGAATGATTCCGCTCGTTTTGGTGCGCCGAAAGATACAAAACCGCTTTGTACTTTCGTTTTTGCACTATATCCCTATCGCAGTTTTAAGCGTTATGACGGTGCCTGCAATCTTCTATGCCTCGTCAAGCTGGCTCACCGCCCTTGCAGGCTTTGTGGTGGCTCTGATATTCGCTTATTTTGAAAAAAGTCTTGTGCAGGTCGCCGCATTTTCCTGCATCGCAGTTTTAATTGCAGAATTATTGTTAAAATACCTTTAAAAAGCAGAGCCGTGAGGCTCTGCTTTTTTGTGCAATATCAACTATTTTTGTGTGGAGTATTAGGATGGTTTGATAATTGACTAAAGTACGCATTTTTAATAAAATTATAGTGTATATTGGCATATTATTTTCAAACACAGGCGCACTTTCTTAAAAAGGAGAACGGTGATGAAAAAAAGAGCTTTGTCCTTGATACTGTCAATGGTCTTGCTTTGCGCAAGCCTGCTGCCACTTGCCCCGCGTGCCAAGGCGGCAGATATTAAAAGTGACCACACCCTTGGAGTAAATATGTGGGGCTTTAACGCCTGGGCAGATTACTATACGACGGATGGAGTAAACACTTCTGCCGACAAATTAAGAGAAATAGAGGATGTTCTCGCGGCAGGCTATATGAATCAAATTATGCTCTCTTATGATGAGAACTTCGAGGCGGTTTTAGCGCTTTGTAAAAAATACGATGTTGACATCTGGCTCAGCCCGGGGTTGTTTAAGTCAAAGCGCCAGACCATCGAAACCTATATAGCAAACGTAACAGAGCGCGTTGATAAGATCATTGCGGCGGGAATGTTTAATGATTTTCTCGGCTTTATCTGGGATGAACCGTTCTTAAACGGAATAACCAATGAGGATTTCTATACAATGACCAAATCTCTATTTGAGAAATGGGGCAAGCGAAATTATCCCGTTTTTGCTCAGAGTGCTTTTATGGGTACTGCAAGTGAGGGCAAAGAGCAGATAAAGACCGAATATATGGAGTATGTCACCGACATTAGTTGGGATAACTACAGCTATGATGTCCGAGAATCTGCAAAAACCAATGCCGCGCAGAATAACCAGCTTAAAAAACTATCTGCTACCTACGGCGTTGAGCTTGAAACCGCCGAGGATTATTACCGCTATATTCATAATCAGCTACTGAGCAAATTTAACCACGATGTTTATGTCTGGTTTCATCCTAATGCTTGGCTGACCTATACCTATGCCGGCTTCAGGGCTGACGAGGGCTACTGCCTCGGGCACCTTGAGTTCTTTTTAGACCTATTGGAAGAACAGGAGCATCTGGGCGGTATCACTCTTTATAGCTACGCTTCTTGGACTTGGCCCGGAATAGAGCAGTATCTTGAGGTTCCCAATCTGCAGACGGGAGAACAATTGCTTTATCCCGATGTTGCAAAGTGGTCAGAATATTCCGATGCTGTAAAAGCAATGGTAACGGATTTTAGAAACAGAAAGCTGTCCACATTGCAAGACGGACCTTTCGGTAACTTAAATGTAACCGAAAGAACTGCATATTCAATTACTATTCAGTACATCAGCGGCTACCAATATTCTATTAACGATGGTCCGTTTAAGATAGTTTCAAGATTTGACGGCTTAACCCCAAACACCAAGCACACCATAACTGTGAAACGCACCTCAGACGGCAAAACAAAGAGCTTTGATGTATGGACAACGCTTCAAAATCCTTACGGAACAGGGTATAGCGACACCGCAAGCTATATACTCAAAATGCCGAGCAATATCGGTTATTATTCAAGCACTTACGGCTGGGTCAGCGCTAATATTTCGCGCACCGAGGATGATACCGACTTTTTGAGAACCAGCAGCGGCGCATATACATACAATGGCTACCTGCATATGAGAACCATCGACGGCGAGAGATTTTTGGAAATTTACAATAATGGGGAAGGCGAGGGAAACGCAAGTATTTATCTCAATTTCGGAGATGCCAACAGATCAAGTAATTATAAAGGGTTTTCAAAGGGAGTTAAGACGAGTAATTTAAAGGCATTTGCATTCAGAGTAAAAACAACAGGTGGAAGCGCTGACCAGATATCAACCATTGATTTTTACATCAACAGCCAGTGTAGCAATCTTACAGAGGATAATCCTATTCTCTATCTTGATAAGGAGACCTGCGAGTATAGCGAGCTTGAGTATAAGGGCGGAATTGTCCTTGATAAAAATATAGACGGCTGGATCATTGTTCCCATTGATTCGTACACTGATTTTGACAAAGACGAATCCACCACAAACCTCGAGTGGCTTGAAAACAACCTCACGAACATACAGATCTGGCAGCATGACACCAATGCCTGTAAACACGGTGCAGACGAGAGTAGTTGGGAAGACAGAAAATGGTATGTAGGTGATATGCTTGTTATTGAGGACGCAAATTCTTTTCGCGCGGGGCGCATCAGAGAAAACAAGCAGCCATTAAGTGTTTCGATAGCAAGAAATCCAAGCAAAATGCAGTATTATGTCGGCGACGAGTTTGACTCTGCCGGAATGGAGCTTCTGCTTCATTACGATGGCGGCTTTGCATTTAGCGTGTCAAGCGGCTGGAATACGGGATATAATTTTGATAGCATCGGAAAAGGAAGCGTTTATATCACCTATGAGGACAAGAGTGTAATGCTTGTGGTTGATGTTGTTGAAAGGCCGACCGATAGAATTGAAATCTCGACCCTGCCAACTAAACTTACTTATTTAGAGGGCGATGAATTTGATAAAATCGGTATGGTCGTAACTGCTTATGACGATCTTGGCACAAGTAAAGTTGTAACAGACTATACAATAAGCGGGTATTCTTCAGCGGCGGGGACAAAAACAATAACGGTTTCCTACAAAGAAAAAACCGCTACCTTTAATGTAACAGTTGCAGAAAAAAGCCTTGAATCTATCTCGGTAACAACAAAACCGACCAAGCTCGTTTATACAGAGGGTGATGAGTTTGACAAAACGGGAATGGTTGTAACCGCTTACTACAACAATAACACCAGCGGAAATGTAACAGATTATACTGTGAGCGGATATTCCTCTGCGGCAGGTATAAAGATTATAACCGTAACCTACGGCGGCAAGAGTGCAACATTTAGTGTAACAGTCAATGCAAAACCGGCAGAGCCCGAGCCTACACCTGAACCCGAGCCTGAGCCTGAGCCCACCCCCACCCCCACCCCAACCCCAACTCCGACACCGACACCTGAGCCCACCCCTACTCCAACAATAGTTAAGGGTGACGCTAATCTTGACGGCAATATAACTATTACAGATATGCTCGCGGTTAAGGCACACCTGCTACAGAAGAGCAGTCTTTCGGGTGATGCGGTAAAGGCGGCAGACACAAACGGCGACGGAAATATAACCATAACCGACTTTATTCAAATCAAAGCTCACTTGCTTGGCAAAAGCAATTTGCAATAGGAGGAAATAGCGTGAAAAAGATAACCTCAATTTTAACTGTTCTGGCGATTTGCTTTGCGGTAGCTATGCCACTCGGCGTTTCTGCGGCGGGCGCGAGCGCAAGCCTTACGGGAGCGGCAACTGTCCGTGCAGGAGATACCATTACCTTAAGCTTTAATCTAAGCGGAAGCTCTCTCTTCGGCGCATCGGGCGTCCTGTCCTATGATACAAATCAAGTAACGGTTGTTGAAACAAAACAAACCGTCAGCTCACCTTGGATGGTGGAGTTTAACGGCAACAATTTTGTTGCTTATGATAACAATTTGAGCAGTCCCATAAACAGTAGTAAAACCTTGTTTACAATAACCTTTAAGGTAAAAGAGGTTGCGGCAGGAACAAATATAAAAATATCCTATACAGGTGTAACGGCATCAGACGGCAGCTATGACGCAAACATCGGAACGGTTACATATTCGACCACCGTTGCCGCTCCGCTCTCAAGTGATAACAACCTTGCAAGCCTTGTGGTAGATAATGCAATGATTTCGCCCGCGTTTTCCGCAGACACAACAAGCTATACCGCCTCTGTTCCTTTTGAGGTATCCAAGCTCAATGTAACAGCGGCTGCGGCAGATGGTAAGGCAAAGGTTTCAGTAAACAGTCCCAATCTTACACCCGACGCAATAACTAAGGTTACCGTAACAGTAACCGCCGAAAACGGAAGTAAGAAAACCTATACAATATCGGTCAAAAGAGCAAAGGACCCCAACTATACAGCAAGCTCGAACAATGCTTTAAAGAGTATATCGGTTGACGGCTTTTTGCTTTCGCCCGTGTTTGATGCCGATATAACAAATTATGTAGTCTGGCTGCCTTATGAAACCGAAAGTGTAAAAGTAAACGGCAACGCGTCAGATAGTAAGGCTTCGGTTGAGGTCGTCGGCGGTGAAAACCTTCTTGCAGGGCAGGATAATAATGTTTCGGTTATCTGCACTGCAGAAAACGGAGATAAAAAGGAATATACCGTGATTGTAAAGCGCGCTGCAGCGCACGACGGCAGTGTCGATGATGCACCGGTAGTTTCAACCCCCGAAACACCTGATGTGACAGAGCCGACTGACCAAACCAAAAACAGCGGCATCGCTTGGTGGTGGCTGCTTGTTATAGGAGTCGCAATGCTCGGCGTTGGCAGCACCGCAGGATATATTTTAAGAGATAAGAAAAAATAAGCAAAAAGGGCAAGGCAAAAAGCCTTGCCCTTTTTGCTTTAAGGAATGTGTTGAAAAATACAAATATTATTTTCAAATATACATTGAAATGCATGAAAAGAAGTTGTAAAATGATAAAAAATACAGTTTTTGGCGGTGGAATATGAAAATCAAAATTTATGTTACAGACCAAAACGGAAAAAGACTTGAAAAAACCTTAGAAGTAGAGATGCAACACAAGAATACCGATGCTATTGAGGAGCAGAATCACCCCGGCGATGTCGAGGCGTTTCTTATAAATATTCACCCCGATGTTGAGTTTCAAAACGTCGGCGGCATAGGCGGCGCCTTTACCGATACCTCGGCGGCTGTTTGGGATAATATGCCCGAGGACAAAAAAGAGAAGTTTGTAAAGGCCTACTATGACCGCGAGAGCGGCATAGGCTACACTCTCGGCAGGCTTTCTATAGCAAGCTGCGACTTTTCGACTGAGGATTACACCTACGTTACCGAGGGCGACACTACCTTAGAGAGCTTTGACATTTCGCACGACAAAAAGGCGGTTTTTCCGCTGGTAAAAGCGGCGCAAAAGTACGCTGACGTTACAATTTTTGCTTCCCCCTGGTCGCCGCCCGCATATATGAAAACTAACGATAGCCGTATAGGCGGACATCTTAAGCGCGATTGCTACGCTCTTTGGGCTAAATACTTTAAAAAGTACGTAGAAGCCTGCAAGGAAAACGGTATTGATATCTGGGGCGTAACCATGCAGAACGAGCCGCGCCACCATCAGATATGGGAGTCCTGCCTCTACACGCCCGAGGAGGAGGCCGAGTTTCTCGGCTATCTCGGCAAGGAGCTTGAGGACAGCGGCGTTAAAATTCTTTGCTACGACCATTGCAGAGAAAGGGTCTACGAGCGAGCTAAGTTTATATACGAGAGCGAAAACGGAAAATACTGCGACGGAATTGCAAATCACTGGTATTCGGGTGACCATTTCGGCGAGCTTAAGGCACACTGGGCAAAATATCCCGACAAGATAAGCATCGCAAGCGAGGGTTGCTGTGCCGTTACCGGCTCGGGAATAAAGGCGGAGGTCGACCTGCCGCACGCCGAAAATTATGCTCACGATATTATCGGTTGTTTTAATAACGGACTTACCCATTACTGCGACTGGAACATTCTCCTAAACGAGCAAAACGGCCCTTATCATAACCGAGAGGGCAGAGGCTGTAGTGCAGAAGCGCCCGTTTACTATGACAGAGAGAGCGGTGAGCTGATTTACAGGCTTTCATATTATTACATAGGTCACATAAGCAAGTTTGTAAAGCCTAATGCAAAGGTTATTTCCTCAAGCTCGTATAGTGCCGACCTTGAAAGCGTCGCATTCAAGAATACCGATGGTAGCGTTGTCACCGTTCTTTTAAACAGAACCGACAAGCCCTTAGAGGCAATCGTTCGAGTTGACGGTGAAATCGAAAAAATAACCCTATCTCCCCATTCAATCGTAACCGCAGTTATAGAATAAAAACAAGCTCGGGTTTGGTACAAACCCGAGCTTTAATTTTTAGTATTCTAATTTTTCATAGCGGGCAAGCTGCCTTTGCTTTAGCACTTCAAGCTCGGAATTGCTTAAAGAAACGGTTATACATTCGGCGCACCCACCAAGGCTGTCTATAGAAATACTATCGAGTATGCATTTGCCCTTTGATTGATAAATGCAATATGTATTTTCACAATCCATTTATATCACCGTCTTGGTTTTCTAAAGCGTATTTACAGCATTGAAGCACTAAAAGATTAAATGAAATGTTATTTTCGGTTGCAAGCTGATTTAATTTTTCAAACAAAGGTTCAGTAAAACGAATAGTACGAGAAACATTTGCATTTTTATACTCGTTTTCTATTTTAAACATAAGTAAATCACCTATGTTTATACTATAACCTTAAATGAGTTTTTTATATAACCAAAAATGGTGCTTTTTTGGTATCAAAACAGGTGTATATACAGCACAACATGTATAAGATAATTGTAGGGACCGGCGTCC